>JBKBWH010000035.1:0-12417 GCA_046289115.1 Candidatus Kryptonium sp. | reverse complement strand
ATGACTCAAATGAGAGTTTATGGGGTGGCTATGTAATAGTTGGAAGTAAAAAATTTTATTTTGCTGGTGATACAGGTTATTTTTTCGGGTTTAAGTTAATTGGTGATAATTTTGGTCCTTTTGACCTTGTTTGTCTTCCGATCGGCGCTTATGAGCCTGCGGAGATGATGAAACCTGTTCATATGAATCCGGAGGAAGCAGTTAAAGCTTATCTTGACCTTAAAGGTAAAATCTTTTGCGCGATGCATTGGGGTACTTTTGACCAGTCTGACGAAAGATGTGATGAACCGCCGAAGAGATTAATTGAATATGTTAAGAAATTAAATCTTGATGAGAGCAATTTCAAGGTTTTCAAACATGGTGAAACCACCGAATGGTGAATTTGCTTTTTGTTTTTCTCTATGTTAAATTTAAAATGTATTAAGTTCGTTCTTTAACAGTTGCGTGACCCGTGGGGGTGCTTCCCTTTTTGGGAGGCTGAGAGTATACCCCTTGAACCTGATCTGGGTAATGCCAGCGTAGGGAAACGGGTCGGACGAAAAGTTTAGAAAGCCGTTTTCCTATGCTGATTTTTTAGGAAAACGGCTTTTTTGTTCCCTTCTTATACCCCATCTCAGCTTTCCAACCCCCGCGGGCTTTAAATAAAAATCAAAAACAAAAATTAGGAGTAAAACCATGAAAAAAGTATTAATCCAAATCCTGCTTTTGCAAATTTTTATATCCTTCGCGTTTACGCAAGGTAAAATAAAGGGCTATGTTTTTGATTCGGAGACGAGAAAACCGCTTCAAAATGCAAATGTTTATATTGAAAATTTGATGCTCGGGTCAGCGACGGATCCAAAGGGCTATTTTGAGATAAGCAACATTCCCGCGGGGAAGGTAAATGTCGTCGCAAGTTTTATTGGTTATACAAAGCAGAAGAAAACAGTTGAAATATTTCCACAGGCTGAGATAGATTTAATCTTTTATTTGGAGCCAACAGTGCTGCCATCGCAAACTGTTGTAGTTACTGCCCTTATGGCGACTGAAAAGGAATCCCCCGTTGTTTTTTCAAATCTTGAAAGACAGCAGATAAAAGATTTTTACACTGTACAGGATGTCCCAATTTTACTTTCAGAGCTTCCTTCTGTTTTATCTTATTCATGGTCGGGCAATGGGATAGGGTATAACTATATAAATTTGCGTGGCTTTGACCAAAGGCGAATCTCTGTCCTTGTCAATGGGATCCCACAGAATGATCCCGAAGACCATGGGGTTTATTGGCTTGATATGCCTGATCTGCTTGCAAGTGCTGGGAAAATTCAAATTCAACGCGGTGCTGGAAGTGCATTTTACGGACCCCCTGCGATCGGTGGTTCCATTAACATCATAACTTCAAACTTTTCTATTGAACCTAAAATTTCCCTGTTTACCGGCTATGGGAGCTATAATACAAAGAAACATTCGATAGCGATAAATTCAGGGTTAATTGAAAACAGGTATTTGCTTTATGCTCGACTTTCTTACATAGCGACAGATGGGTATAGGGAGAAATCATGGTCTAAATTCCCGGCTTACTTTCTAAGTGCGATAAGATACGACGATAATATGACAACACAAATCAATCTTTATGGTGGACCTTTTGAGGATCATCTCGTTTACCGCGGAATCCCAAAGTCATGGGTAAAAGATAAGAACAAAAGAAGGGCGAATTTGAATTATATGAATGTTACAACTCGAGATGATGAAATTGAAAACTTTAGCCAACCGCATTATGAACTTTTGCATGAGTTAAAGTTGAGCGATAATTTGATTCTCAATAATACTTTATTTTACATCCGCGGGGTTGGTTTCTGGGATATGGATGCCTCGTGGGCTGATACAGTTTATTTTCGTCTTTCAAGTCCATATGCTTTAAAGTATGGATTTACAACGCCATCGAAAAATCCAGGCGAAGCAATAGCAAAATACTTTATCGATTTAAATCAGTATGGATGGTTACCGAGATTGATGCTCAAACATGGGAATGGAGAATTAACACTTGGTGCTGAGTTCAGAAAACACATCGGATTACATTGGGGGAAAATCGTTTGGGCTCAGAATCTCCCCGAGGGATTGCCAAGTGATTACAGATTTTATGAGTACAAAGGTGCAAAGGATATTTTTTCGTTTTATCTTCACGAACTCTTCAAGCCCAGACCTAATTTGAGGTTGATGTTGGGTTTACAGTTTGTTTATAATAGGTACAAGGTTTATGACGAGAAGGAATTTTATGATTATAATTCGGGCAAGTGGGTAAGCAATGAGTTTTCTGTGCCATTTCGCTTTTTGAACTCAAAAATTGGTTTAAGTTATGACTTAACCCAGAATATAAACATATATGGAAGTTTTTCAATTACAAGCAGGGAGCCAAGCAGAAGAGATTTATACGATGCAAGTGATGGATACTGGTATCCGTGGGGCAAGAAACCAAATTTTGAGGTCAAGCCAGATGGAACTTTTGATTTCACAAAACCACTGGTTAAGCCTGAGAAACTTTTCGATATCGAATTTGGCTGGGGATATTTCAGCGACAACTATAAATTTATCACCAACTTTTATTATATGGACTTTAAAGATGAACTTGTCAAAAGCGGACAATTAAATAGATTCGGAGACCCAATTGTTGGAAACGCTGAGAGAACAAGGCATATCGGAGTTGAATTGGCTGCCGAACTAAAGGATTTATTAATTAAGGGACTTGAAATAAATGGCAATGCAACAATTAGTAGAAACAAGATTATAAAGCATGGCGTTTATGTATGGGAAAATCCGTATACGGGTGAAAGATATTCAACCCCTCAAAGAATCACTCTTGATGGAAAAAGAATCGCTGGCTTTCCAGATTACATGGGTTCATTGAGAATTTCTTATAGAAGTGGTGGGCTGTTGATTTCAATTTTGGGGAAATATGTTGGTGATTTTTACACTGACAATTTTAACCTCGTCCCCACAAATAATGTTAAAGGTATAGATAGGAAAGTAGACCCTTATACAGTTTTCGATTTGACTGTGGGATATAGATTTGATAAAATTTTTGGACTTAATAATTTTGAGTTAAAGATTCAGGTAAACAATCTTTTCAACGCGCTTTACGCTGGCTCGGGCGTTGGAGATGAGTTTTATCCCGGAGCGGAGAGAAACTATTTTATAGGCGTTGGTTTTGAGCTTTAAATTTATCTGATGTCATTTTAAAATTTTAGAGGTATTAATTTTGAAGGCAATTTTAATATGCAATGGTGATGTTCCGTCGAAACAGTTTTTGAGAAAAATAGTTCGAAATTACCATGTCATCGCATGCGCAGATGGCGGTGCAAATATAGCATATAGATTTGGAATTCAACCTGATTTCATAATCGGGGATCTTGACTCCGTTAATGAAAGTGTAATAAACTTTTTTCAAAGAAAAGGGACAGAGATTATATACAACTCAGATCAAAACAGCACAGACATAGAAAAGTCGGTTAAGTTTTTGATTCATAAAGGATGTAGAAGCATCGATATAGTCTCAGCTATCGGTGATAGAATTGACCATAATCTTGGGAATCTCAGCGTGCTTGTTAATTATCATAAAAAAGTGAGCTTGAGAATGGTGGACGAAAGGAGTGAGATATTTTTTTCGACTGGAAAAGTTTCGTTCAAAGCGAATGTAGGCGATATTATTTCGCTCATTCCGCTTGGGAGAAAAGTTTTTGTTTTAAAAACAGTTGGTTTAAAATTTAAACTTAAAAATGAAAATTTAACTTTTAGCGGTAGAGGCGTAAGCAATATCGCAATTGGGAGTAAAGTTACAATTCATATCGGAAAAGGAGGTGTGTTTGTTTTTAAAATAACTTCCAGGAGGTTATGAGAGTTAATTTAGCGATAGAAGATGTCGTTCTTATTGTGTTATATTTTCTCGGTGTTCTTTATGTTGGATTTAGCGCAAAGAGAAAAAGTAACGCTACCGACAGAGTTGAGGAATATCTTCTTGCTGGGAGAAGTTTAACTTTACCAATGTTTGTTGCAACCCTTGTTTCAACTTGGTATGGTGGAATTTTAGGTGTGGGTGAGTTTACTTATAAACATGGTTTGTCAACTTGGTTAGTTTTCGGTTTACCTTATTATATCTTTGGGGCAGTTTTTGCTTTTGTGCTTGCTGGAAGAGTTCGTAAGTCAAATCTTTTCACGATACCGGATCGCCTTGCTCAAATATATGATAAAAGGACATCATTTTTCGGCACAATTTTAACGCTTATACTTGTCACTCCCGCGCCTTATTTCCTTATGCTTGGTATCTTTTTCCAAATTATGTTTGGGCTTGATTTTAAATTGGGCATCGTGATAGGTTCTGTTATCTCGGTAAGTTATCTTTTTGTTGGTGGATTTAGAGCTGATGTTTATACGGATATTTTAGAGTTTTTCCTTATGTTTTTGGGATTCAGTTTAATAATTCCATTCGCAAGTTTAAAATATGGTTGGATTGATTTTATAGTTGCTAATGTTCCCGAGGAGATATTGACTCTAACTGGCGGGAACTCTATTCAGTATATAGTTGCTTGGTTTCTGATAGCGGTATGGACGCTTGTTGACCCGGGGTTTTATCAGAGATGCTATGCAGCGAAAAATGAGAAGGTAGCAAAGTATGGGATTTTAATTTCAATTTTATTCTGGATGATTTTTGATTTTATGACGATAACAGCTGGTCTTTATTCAAGGGCGATATTACCTAACCTTGAACAACCGCTTATGGCTTATCCTATGCTTGCGGAGGTTGTGCTGCCTAAGGTGGCAAAGGGATTATTTTATATTGGAATGCTTGCAACTATTATGTCGACGCTTAACACGCTTGTTTTTATTTCGGCTACCATAATTGGGAATGATATAATCTGGAGAATAAGGGAGAAGCACAATCAGGCAAGCAAGATAAACTTTTATACAAAAATTGGTCTTGTAATAACGACTGCGTTATCGATTTTATTCGCTATTTATTTTCCCTCTGTTGTGGATCTTTGGTATATAATTGGGACTTTGACTATACCGGGGCTTTTAATTCCAGTTGTTACAAGCTACTTTGATGGTTTAGCACCAAGTCCAAAGTATGCATTTTTAATAATGGTTTCAGGGTTTGTTTTTTCATTCGTTTCGTTTGTAATTGGGCAGTTTTTCAAGTCTGCAGATGGGACTCCTGTTTATCCATTTGGGCTTGAACCGATGTTCCCGGGGTTGATAGTTTCTACTTTTGTTTATGTTGTCGGTAAAGTTTTAGAGAGGGTTAGGTGAAATTTGTTTTTTACGCTTTTAAATGTTATTTTTACAAACAAAAAATTGAAAATTTAAAGGTAGGTTTCCAGAGATGGCAAGTCCTGATGTGATTGCAAACAGAACATTTTCACCCAGGAAGGAAGATGTTGTCAATCAAAGAAAGTGGTATTTAATCGATGCAGAAGGGCAAACCCTTGGCAGATTAGCGAGCAACATTGCCAGAATTTTAAGAGGTAAGCATAAACCAATTTTCTCCCCGCATGTTGATTGTGGGGATTTCGTGGTTGTAATCAATGCCAAAAAAATTAAGGTCACTGGGAAAAAAGAAGAGACGAAGTTCTATTTTAGTCATTCGGGTTATCCCGGAGGTGAGAAATTCGAAAGTTTGCGTGATCTTTTAAAGAGGAAGCCCGAATGGGTTCTTTGGCATGCTGTTAAACTTATGTTGCCGAAGAATCGGCTTGCGAGAAAGATGATAAGAAAACTTAAGATCTATGCCGGACCTGAACATCCTCATCAAGCACAGAAGCCTGAACCGATACCTGAGGGATTACTTTTAAAGTAAAACAAAATTTTGGGACATTATGCCTGTTGTTTCATACGATGCCGTTGGAAGAAGAAAAACTTCGGTTGCAAGAGTTCGTTTGGTTCATGGAACAGGAAAGATAATTGTAAATAACAGAGATTTTGAAAATTACTTTCCGATGGAGGTACACCGTGTTGATATAGTTCAACCTTTGGTTGTGACAAACACTCTTGGTCAATTTGATGTGATTGCAAGGGTTGAAGGTGGTGGTTTAACAGGTCAAGCGGGAGCGATAAGACTTGGTATAGCGCGAGCTCTTTTAAAGGTTGATGAGACATATAGAAAAATTTTGCGTCAATATGGGCTCTTGACGCGAGATCCAAGAATGGTTGAGCGCAAAAAGTATGGACAGCCCAAAGCGAGAAAAAGATTCCAGTTCTCAAAGAGATAATTTTATTAAAATTCATCTCACATACTCTCCGAGTCCCGTGTGAAGCGGGATAATCTTTGCGGTGGTGTTCGGAGTTTCTCCGAATTCCGCAAGGATGTGAGGAGAGTAGAGGATAAACCAAAAACTAAAAATGGAGGAAGATTTTTATGCCGAGAGTTGAGCTTCAGCAGTTGCTTGAAGCGGGAGTACATTTCGGGCATTTGACCCGCCGATGGAACCCCAAGATGAAGCCGTTCATTTTTATGGAGAAGAACGGCATACATATCATCGATTTGAAGAAAACTCAGGAGTATCTTGACATTGCTTGTGAAGAAGTCAAAAAGATTATATTGCAAGGAAAACAAGTTCTATTTGTTGGTACAAAGAAGCAGGCAAAGGAAATTATAAGAACGGAGGCAGAAAGAGCAGGGATGCCTTATGTGATTGAGAGATGGCTTGGTGGGACATTGACAAATTTTGTAACAATAAAGAAAAGTGTTAAGAAACTACAAAACATCGAGAAGATGGAAGCAGATGGCACTATAGATGAGCTCACGAAGAAGGAGAGATTGAAGATTTTACGCGAGAAGGAAAAATATCAGAAAATTCTTGGTGGGATAAGGTATATGGAATCATTGCCCGGGGCGGTTTACATAGTTGATATCAAGAAAGAACATATCGCTGTTTCAGAGGCAAGAAAATTAAATATCCCAATTTTTGCAATGCTTGATACAAATTGTGATCCGGACCTGGTTAACTATCCAATACCTGCAAACGATGACGCTATAAAATCAATTCAACTTATCACCAAAGTTTTTACCGATGCAATCCTTGAGGCGAAGGCTGTTCTTGAATCTGAAAGATCATTAGTTGAAACTGAACAAAAGTAAAAATAAATTTTGAGAGTTGAAAGATGGAAATAACGCTTGAACAAATAAAGGCGTTGCGGGAAAAAACAGGCGCCGGTGTAATGGACTGTAAAAAAGCACTTATTGAAACAAACGGTGATATTGAGAAGGCAATAGAATATTTAAGGAAAAGAGGTGCATCTGTTCTTGAAAAGCATGCAAACAGAGAGACAAAACAAGGGCTTGTTGAAGCTTACATACACGCAGGTGGCAGAGTTGGAGCAATCGTTGAAATTAACTGTGAAACTGATTTTGTAGCGAGAACTGAGGAATTTAAACAATTAGCTCATGATATAGCAATGCAAATCACCGCAATGAATCCGAAGGTCGTCAGCAGGGAGCAACTGCCAGAAGAAGTTGTAAGGAAGGAATTTGAAATTTACAAGGAGCAAGCGCTTGCTGAGGGCAAACCCGAAGATGTAGCTGAAAAAATCGCACAGGGAAAACTTGAAAAGTTCTTTGAAGAAGTATGTCTTCTTGATCAACCATTTATAAAAGATCAAGGCAAAACGGTAAGGGATTTGATCCATGAAGCTGCTGCTAAATTTGGCAAGAACATTGTGATCAGACGCTTTGTGAGATATTATCTTGGGGAGGATGTAGATAAATAAAAAGGTCTCAGGTCTCTGAGACCTTTTTTTATATTTTCTCAAACTAAAGGTCTTACTTTAAAATGAGCCAGCCAGTTTATAAAAGGATTCTTCTAAAGGTCAGCGGTGAAGCCTTGATGGGAAATCGTAATTATGGAATCGATCCGGTTGTTTTAAATGGGTTTGCGGATGAGATAAAGGAGGTGCATGATCTCGGCGTTCAAATTGGAATTGTCATCGGTGGCGGGAATATCTACAGGGGTGTTGATGCGGTAGCTGAAGGAATTGATAAAGTCGTCGGGGATCAAATGGGGATGCTTGCCACCGTTATAAATGCGCTTGCTTTACAAAATGTCCTCGAGAAAAAGGGAGTTATGACGCGACTTCAAACCGCAATTGTAATGGAGCAAATAGCTGAACCATTTATAAGAAGAAGAGCTATAAGGCACCTTGAAAAAGGAAGAGTTGTTATATTCGCCGCTGGCACTGGGAATCCCTATTTTACGACCGACACAGCTGCTGCATTGAGAGCAATTGAGATAGGTGCTGATGTGATTTTGAAAGGAACACGAGTTGATGGCATATATGATTCTGATCCCGAAAAAAAACCTGATGCAGTTAAATTTGAGCAAATTTCTTACTATGATATTTTAAAGCTTGATTTAAAAGTTATGGATCTGACAGCGATTACCTTATGTCGAGAGAATGGGCTTCCAATAATAGTTTTTAACATGACCGTTCCTGGGAATTTGAAGCGCATAGTTTTAGGGGAGAATATCGGCTCAAAAGTTGTTTATAAGGTTGAGATTTCTCAGTAAGATAGTTTAGGATAAAAACAAAAAGAAGTTTATAAAATATGGGTGCACCATCAACAATACCAGCGATACTTAAAGATGCGGAAGAAAGAATGAAAAAATCAATTGAGATAACGAGACAAGAACTTGCAAGAATAAGAACAGGAAGAGCGACAACGGCTCTGCTTGATGGAATCAAAGTAGATTATTATGGACAAAGTTTGCCAATTAGCAAGGTTGCAACTGTAGGCGTACCCGATCCCCATACCTTAACAGTTACACCATGGGACAAATCGTTAATCCCTGTAATTGAGAAGGCTATACTTACATCTGACCTTGGCTTGAATCCAACAAACGACGGAAATATCATAAGAATCCCAATCCCGCCACTTACCGAGGAGAGAAGAAAGGAAATCGTTAAACTTGTTAAAAAGTTCGGAGAGGAAGGTAAAATTGCGATAAGAAATATTAGAAGAGATGCGAATGAACATTTGAGGAGAATTGAAAAAGAACAGCACATCTCGGAGGACGAAAGGAAAAGGGCTGAGGAGCAGGTGCAGAAGCTGACCGATAAATACATAAAAGAGATTGATTTGATGCTCGAGCAAAAAGAAAAAGAGATAATGAGTTTTTAAAAATTTGGACAAGAAGTTAATAAGGGAAAAAGTTTTGTCAATTCGAAATTCGCTTTCACCAGAAGAGGTAAAGGGGAGAAGCAGGTTGATTTTTCAAAATCTAAAAACTTTGCCTATTTTTAACACCGCCAAAATTATCCACACATATGTTTCTTCAAAGAAAAATGAAGTTGAAACCATTGAAATTATAAACTATCTCTTTTCGGTTGGTAAAAGGGTTGTCGTGCCGGTAATTGATAAAGATAGAAAAGTCATACTGCATTCGGAGTTGAAAAGTATATCCGAGCTTAAAAAATCAACATTTGGAATTCTTGAGCCAGAGCAAATAAAGGAAGTCAGTCTGAGCGAGATTGACCTTGTTCTTGTCCCTGCAATTGCAGTTGATAGGTCTGGAAACCGAGTAGGCTTTGGCGGTGGGTATTATGATAAGTTTTTAAGTCAAATAAATTGTCCTAAAGTTGCTCTTGTTTATGATTTTCAGGTCGTTGACAAAATAGAAGTTTCACCAAATGATGTGCCCGTTGATTTTATCGTTACGGAAACCGAAATTATAAATTGTAAGGCAATGAAACAATAGATAAAATAGTGTCGTATCAAAGTGGTAGAACATAAAACAAAAGTGATTTAAAAAGTGAAACGGCTTTACAAATCAAGGCATGACAAAATAATTGATGGTGTTTGCGGTGGGATTGGTGAATATCTTGGGATTGATCCGGTTATTGTCAGGATAATTTTTATTCTTCTTTTCTTTATGGGCGGTGTTGGTTTACTGCTTTATATTGCTGGCATGTTGATAATCCCAGCAAACCCAGAACACGCCAAAGAACAACCCCAGGTTGAACCGAAGAGAGCTGGCAAAGGTGTGCTTTTTATACTTGGGATAATTCTTATAATTGTTGGAGTTGGGTTGTTGCTTGAAAATTTTGGATGGCCATTTTGGCATTTTTTTAAAGTGGGTTTTAATTATATTCTCCCATTGTTGCTTATCGCTGCTGGGATATTTTTAATAGTAAATTATATGCAAAGGAAACGAAATACATCCATTTTGGGGGCAGAATCAGGGAGTGAAAAAATTGAAATGGAAACAGAAACAGGTGGAGAGGTGAAACGACTTTTTAGGTCAAGAAAAAATCGGATGATATTTGGAATATGCGGTGGGCTTGGCGAATATTTTAATACAGACCCAACAGTTATAAGAATTCTTTGGGTTATACTTGGAATTTCGTCGCTTGGTATTGCTATATTGCTTTATCTCATCATGGCTATAATTGTACCTGAGGAACCGACATCTTAAATGAAATTCAACACCATAAGTTTAAGCTCTGTCATCTCTTCAATAGCATATTTTAATCCTTCGCGCCCGAATCCGCTGTCTTTAACGCCACCGTAAGGCATATGATCGATTCTGTAAGTTGGATAGTCATTTATTATCACACTGCCAACTTCAATTTTTTCAAAGGCGTAGAAAATTTTTTTCAAATCATTTGTAAACACACCTGCTTGAAGCCCATACCTTGAATTGTTAACTTTGTTAATCGCTTCTTCAAATGAATCATATCTTTCAAGTGTTACAACGGGAGCAAAAACCTCCTGACAACTTACCTTCATATCTGGTTTCACATCGACAAGAATTGTCGGTTCATAAAATGTTCCGTTCCTTTTGCCACCGATTAAAATTTTAGCTCCATTTTGGACAGCTTCATTGACCCAATTCTCGGTTTTTATGGCTGCATTTTCATCCACGAGCGGTCCAACTATCGTATCTGGATCAAATGGATTGCCAACTTTCAATTTTTTCGTTTCTTCAATGAACTTTTTCTCAAATTCAGAGTAAATATCTTTGTGAACATAAATTCTTTGCACAGCGATGCACGATTGCCCCGCTTGAGCAAATGAACCAAGGGCGATTCGTTTAACCGCATAATCAAGGTTTGCTTCTGGTTCTACTACAACGGCTGCATTCCCGCCAAGTTCAAGTGTAACTCTTTTCTTGCCAGCTATATTTTTCAATCTCCATCCAACTTCACTGCTTCCGGTAAATGTGACCATTTTTATCCTATCATCTCGCACGAGGAGTTCAATTTCATCTGATTTACAGGGGACGAGATTGAAACCACCTGTTGGGTAGCCAGATTTTTCAATTATTTCAGCAAGCATAGTGCTAACAATTGGGGTTTGGGAAGAAGGCTTTAGGATTATTGAATTTCCAGCAGCAATGGCTGGGGCTACTTTGTGTGCCACAAGATTTAATGGGAAATTAAATGGGGTTATTGCAAGTATAACTCCGATCGGAAATCTTTTGACAAGACCATATCTTCCTTCTGAGTGAGATGCTAAATCGAGTTGAATTATCTCGCCGTTTATCCTTTTTGCTTCTTCGCTTGCAATTTTAAATGTGAAGATAGCTCTATCAACCTCTACACGTGAAAATAAAATTGGTTTTCCCATTTCCTTAGTTATCATCTCTGCAAATTCATCGCGACGCTTTGAAATTTCGCTTGAGATGAATTCGAGAATTTCCGCCCTCTTGTAAGATGGAAGTTTTTTTGTTTCTTCAAAAGCATTTTGTGCGGAAATCACAGCATCTTCAAGATCGTCAGGTGTTGCAAAGAAAACTTCACCAACAATTTCACCGTTAAATGGATTTTTAATTTGAACCTTCCTTGGGGAGGTTCTCCATTCACCGTTGATAAAGAATTTGTATTCTTTAACCATGGCTGGTTGATGTATATTTTTATATTTCAAGCATTTTCTTGACCTCTGCTATAACTTCCTCAAGATTCACAAGAATTCTTTCACCTGTTTTTCTCACTTTTATTTCAACTTGGTTGTTTTTTAAATTTCGTTCGCTTACAATCACCTGCAACGGCATACCTAATAAATCCGCGTCTTTAAATTTAAACCCTGGGCTTACATCCATTCTATCGTCGTAGATGACTTCAATTTTTTCAGCGTTAAATTTTTCGTAAAGATTATCGGATACCTCAACTACCTTCGGATTTTCCGTATTTACGGAAATTAAGTGAACATGATATGGAGCGATCGTCTTATCCCATATTATCCCGTTTTCATCGTGATTTTGCTCAATGTGGCAGGCTATTATTCTTTCGACGCCGATTCCGTAACTTCCCATTATTATCGGTTTTTCTTGACCATTTTCATCAAGGAATGTTGCTTTCATAGATTCAGAGTATTTTGTCCCAAGTTTGAATATATGTCCGATTTCAATCGCGTTTACAATTCTCAACGAATTCCCACAATTTATACAAGGT
>JBKBWH010000359.1:0-673 GCA_046289115.1 Candidatus Kryptonium sp. | reverse complement strand
TTAATGACAATCCAAAACTTCTTAATTCTTCCTGAACTTTAGCTAATGAATCAGCAGCAGCTCTGGTTATATAACATTTACTGGAATTATATCCTTCAACTTTTCTTCCCAGGAAATTATGGTTTGTGTAATATCTTAAATCAAGTACAATGTCTGGTATTACTTCTCTTATTTCAACAAATCCTTCGGGGATCTGACAAAATGAAGGATATCCAAGCGTAAAAGCTATATGGAAAAATATAAAGAAGAGTATTTGCCTCATCTCAAAACCCATTTATTTAACTGACAAATTAATCTTGTTAAAATTATTATTAGTAATTACTTAAAGATGATAAAAAATTCTGCAATAACAGAATAATCAATTTCTTGTTAGAAAATAACACTTTAAGTATATTTGTCCGCCAAAATTAAATGTACTTTTGCCGGGGTGGCGGAAGTGGTAGACGCACAGGACTTAAAATCCTGTGGCTCTTTTGAGCCGTGCCGGTTCGAGTCCGGCCCTCGGTACTAAGATGTACAATTAAAAATTTAATTGTACATTTTTAATTATAAATTGTTAATTGTTCAGGGCTCTTAGCTCAGTTGGTTAGAGCGCCCCGACAAGTTGGGGAGGTCAAAGGTTCTGCAAAGCATCCTTTGGAGAGTCCTTTAGAGCCAGAAAAATTTTAATCAG
>JBKBWH010000358.1:0-739 GCA_046289115.1 Candidatus Kryptonium sp. | reverse complement strand
ATAGTTCCTGCCATAAGGCAGCCTGCTATTACCTCTTCACAATAAATATCTTCAGTGATAGCTCCTCCCATATTGTAGGTAGTTCCTGTTATTGGAGCAGCCATTACAGGAATAGAGAGTCTCTCACCAAAAAAGTCAATAGCTGTGTCAGGTTGTCTTACATCATGAATTGTAGAAAGATTAAGTTTATACCTGTTTAAGGCATCCACATTTGCCTTAAAGGCCGTGCCACTTCCTACTCCTCCCATACCGGGAACTTCTCCTGCACATACAATTCCATTGCAAATTGAGCAAACCCTACAGTAGGGTTTTAATTTCTCTCGAGCAATTTTTTTTACTTCCTGCCAATTCATAATTTTCCTCCATTTCAATTAGTACTTTTAATATGATATTATAAATCAAATTGGGCGGTTAGCTCAGCTGGGAGAGCGCCAGAATCGCACTCTGGAGGCCGGGGGTTCAAATCCCCTACCGTCCATTTAGTATCTTCAAGGGTTTTCAAATTCTCTTTCTCCTATGACTTTTAAATCATCCTCTCTAATATAATAAAATGACTGGTAAAATTATCTCTTAGGTTATGAAGGAGGTTAATCAATGAGGTACTAGCTATCTTATATAAAGCCATATTTCCTCTACTTTCCTATGGCTTATATACCTGACTTATAAAGGAAAAATGAGAAATTGTTTTGTCTTCAAGTAAACTTACAATTTTCTTTACTATTGTGGTTTTGCCAATACC
>JBKBWH010000357.1:0-1034 GCA_046289115.1 Candidatus Kryptonium sp. | reverse complement strand
TCTAACGTTGAGGACCTGAAGAAAGCCGCCCACTACCTGGGTCTCAATCCCTTTGATTTCAGGGCTTCGGTCTAACCCTTGCCAATCAAATGATGGAACAGCACAAGAGCGTCTCAATCCCTTTGATTTCAGGGCTTCGGTCTAACGTTGAGGACCTGAAGAAAGCCGCCCACTACCTGGGTCTCAATCCCTTTGATTTCAGGGCTTCGGTCTAACCGTTCCGGCATTTTCTACGGCCCACGTTTTATGGGTCTCAATCCCTTTGATTTCAGGGCTTCGGTCTAACACGGATTCGCGGGTAACCTCCGCCTGACGGATCAACGTCTCAATCCCTTTGATTTCAGGGCTTCGGTCTAACTGAACCAGTCGCCAACGAGTGTCTGGAGCGTGAGGTCTCAATCCCTTTGATTTCAGGGCTTCGGTCTAACGTCGAAACACCAAGGAGAGCAGACATGAGCAGCAGTCTCAATCCCTTTGATTTCAGGGCTTCGGTCTAACGAATTGGATGATGACGCAAAGGGAAAAGCGCGAATGTCTCAATCCCTTTGATTTCAGGGCTTCGGTCTAACACTATTGCGGTGATGATGTAGAACTTCTGAACGAGTCTCAATCCCTTTGATTTCAGGGCTTCGGTCTAACGCAAGTTCGTGAGCAAAAAAGCAAAGGTCGTATCGTCTCAATCCCTTTGATTTCAGGGCTTCGGTCTAACATGGATACACCAACTGGACGCGCTGGAATGTTGCGTCTCAATCCCTTTGATTTCAGGGCTTCGGTCTAACATTTCTTTTGGAGAAAACGTCATGCCTGGATTGGTCTCAATCCCTTTGATTTCAGGGCTTCGGTCTAACAAACAATCCGCCGAAGGTCGGTCAGTGGGTGTTGTCTCAATCCCTTTGATTTCAGGGCTTCGGTCTAACTGCAGACCGTCGAATATACGTTAACATTCAACGTCTTGGCAACACGCTTGCGAATTTTTCTGTGGCGCGCCAGGGCTTTCTGAAAAGTGATCATAATGATATCAACCGGTACCCCCC
>JBKBWH010000356.1:0-1116 GCA_046289115.1 Candidatus Kryptonium sp. | reverse complement strand
TGAAAATTCGCATTGTTTCAGTCTTCTAAATTTTGTTTTGCAATTAGAAAACCAATCATTTCGGCAAATTTAAACGGTTGAGGTGGGGGATTATCAAAATCGCAGGTGATGTTGATTCCCTTTATGAATTTACCATATGGAATGTAAATTGGGGTTGGAATTGTATCATATTCCGTTGTATCATAAACCCCAACTGCTTTCCAGTCTGAAAATATATTTGAACCGTATTGAAGTGCAACCACGATGTATTCCCATTTTCCCGTGTCTGCGAGGACTTCGTATTTTGTCGAATCAACTCTTCTTGGCAATGATCGTTGACTAAATTTTGCTTTTCCCTCTAAAACTTCGTTTATTATATCACTCGGCGGATAATTTCTAAAAGCGACAACTCTTAGGTCATAAACTGTATCTGGCCATGTGCCTTTGAAATAAACCGTTCCACCAAATCCCGGCTCTTCATAAGTTGGGGTGCCCACCTCCGATGGTTTTAGTCCATGATCGCATGAGAGGAGAAAAGAAATTGAAAAAATGATTAAAAATATCTTGCGCATATTTGCAAAACTTGGTTTATTTTTTTATCTTTTGAAAGTTAAAAAATAAAACTTTGAACAAATGGTAAAGCCGAAAGAGAAAAAAACCAGGATCATTTTTAATAAGCAAGAGATTCCTTTTTCAACTCAAAACTTTCTTCTCCTTATTTTGGGCATTGTTTTAATTTTCATTGGCTTTTATCTCATGGCAATAGGTGGCGTTGATAGTTTTTCTGCTGTTACGCTTGCGCCAATTCTTTTATTTATCGCATATGTTATAATTATACCGCTTGCGATTTTAAAGAAATTTAAAAACGAAAAAAGTTAACCCTTTTTCACACTTCGCCCAAGTTTTTCTTCAACGCTTTTAACTTTGCTCTCAAGCGCTCCGACTCTGCCTTTTCTATAATCAACCTTGATCGTAATGGATATTCTGTTACATTCGTCTTTTAGTGCCTCAAAACATTTTTTAATTGTGTTAAATACATCATCCCATTCACCCTCAATTATTGTTCCCATTGGTGTTAACTTATATTCAAGCCCACTTTTGTCAACTATATCTACGCATTTTGAAACATATTTGCTT
>JBKBWH010000355.1:0-1268 GCA_046289115.1 Candidatus Kryptonium sp. | reverse complement strand
GAGCCTACCGCCTGTCAACGAATGGCTGAGAGCGAAAGCTTCCCCCGAAAGTCAGATTGCCTGCAGGCACTGTCGCAAGTGTCTGTCGCAGAAGACTTTTTCCGCATCTGCAGATGAAACCGAGCCCTGAAATCAAAGGGATTGAGACCGCCCCGGCTCTTGGTTTTTCACTGTTGCTTTTGATGAAACCGAGCCCTGAAATCAAAGGGATTGAGACCGTGCGTGGGCGCTTCGCTCACTCGCGCGCTTCCGATGAAACCGAGCCCTGAAATCAAAGGGATTGAGACTCCACGCGTCGTCACTTCGCAGACAGCGCGCGATGAAACCGAGCCCTGAAATCAAAGGGATTGAGACACGTACCACGCCACGATGACGAACATCGAGCGCATGATGAAACCGAGCCCTGAAATCAAAGGGATTGAGACAAGCAGGCAGTTTCGTGATTTCGCGCGCCAGCAGGATGAAACCGAGCCCTGAAATCAAAGGGATTGAGACGGTTGCTCAAGACTATCCATTTCTAAACGGAGCGATGAAACCGAGCCCTGAAATCAAAGGGATTGAGACGCAAGCTCGTCGCGTGCAAACTCCATCGCTAGTGATGAAACCGAGCCCTGAAATCAAAGGGATTGAGACGGCCGTTGGGGGCTCAGTTTTTAAAGAGCGAAGCGGGATGAAACCGAGCCCTGAAATCAAAGGGATTGAGACTGCCTACATCGACGAGCTTTGCAAGCTCGTCGCGGGATGAAACCGAGCCCTGAAATCAAAGGGATTGAGACGCGAAAAGTGCCAGTCTTCGCCGAGCCGCTTGGATGAAACCGAGCCCTGAAATCAAAGGGATTGAGACTCGATGAGCTTTGCAAGCTCATCGCGGGCGAACTCGATGAAACCGAGCCCTGAAATCAAAGGGATTGAGACCGTCGCCGACACCGCGACTTGATCGGGGGTCATCAGATGAAACCGAGCCCTGAAATCAAAGGGATTGAGACCGCGCCCATAGAGAGATTTAAATACGCTTTTGTGATGAAACCGAGCCCTGAAATCAAAGGGATTGAGACGCTCTTTCGTTTTCTTTCTCCGGTTGGATTGTGCGATGAAACCGAGCCCTGAAATCAAAGGGATTGAGACTTCAATTTTGAACGCGGTTTTGTCCATTTTTTCTGATGAAACCGAGCCCTGAAATCAAAGGGATTGAGACCCGGGAACCGCGCAGGGCGCGCGTAGCGCGCGGGATGAAACCGAGCCCTGAAATCAAAGGGATTGAGACGCCC
>JBKBWH010000354.1:0-1310 GCA_046289115.1 Candidatus Kryptonium sp. | reverse complement strand
TGGTAAAGTAGTTCCGCATCCGCAGGTGGTGTGTATTTGATGAGATCTGGATTCGCTCCTGCAACTGTGATTCCCGGAATTTCTGCGGTTTTTGTGTTCCCAATCACGAGGACAAATATCACGCTATTGAAATCAAATTCTATGGACATGAAATTAAAGATCTCTTACTGGATTTAAAGCTTTCTTCTTTAGACTTTTTCGCTACTCCACACCTAAGAGACCTCCAATTGGAAATCGCATCAAAAAAGCGAAGCTAAAAGCCATGGTGGGAGTTATTTAAACATTTTGAAGTTAAAAAGAGTTTGAGTTTTTCTATCATATCCAACGCTCAAGGGTGATCTTGAATGGATTTCCATGTGTGTAGCTTAGAGCTGACTTTCAATACCCGTTTTCAGGATTTTTCGAATGCTACTTATCTAAAAATCCTGCGATTCAAAAAATATAAGCTTTTCCACTCTTTCCCAGTAACACCAATTTGCATGTCTCAAAGTTTGGGGGTTTAAAAAGACATGCAGTGGTCATATAAGCGATTACTTCCGGATTGTTGGCGTTGAAGGAAAATGATTTCGAATAAAAAACTCATGGCGAAAAATTGTTTATAAAAATCTTCAACTCTTTTCTACTTATTTCTCTGCAGTGTATATGATGAGCAAAAATTATAATTCGATGAAATCTTAGACATGCAGATTTTTATTTCCAAGCTGATCTTCGTTGATTTTATCTTCTTCGCTGAATTTTATCTTAAATCTAAGAAAAGTTGTTTAAAGTTGATTAAGATTTTAAAGCGGAGAAATTAAAAAATCGAATTTTATAAAGTTTCGCATCGCTTGAAATTTCATGTTAGCATGTAGCATGATTTGGTATTACTTCATGTTATTATCTGCAAAAGATTTCGCAAAATCACCTTCGATCCTATTGCATTTTAGTCCAATTCCATGAGCTCGATGCGACAAATTGCGGTCGAGCCTATGGTAAAGAATATCTAAGTCTCGCCTATAAGATTTTCAAAGAAGAATATTTGCCAGTAAATTCAATGTAAATCCTGCATTTTACGGAGTGTTTTTGTTCTGGATGCTCGTGCGTCTATTGAATTCAATGCGCTTCGAAGTCTGGTCTTGTTTGCAAAAGTCCAGTTATCTCTACTATTAGTTTTTTCCTCTCTTCCTCTAACTTTTTTATTTCTTTCTCTATTTTTTTACTCCTGGCCTTTTCTATTTCTAAGTTCAGCATCCTCCTCTCTTCTAAGGTCGTCGAACTTCTTTACAATTGCAATTCCTTGTTCAAAAGTTAGACCGTGCCTGCTGAAGATT
>JBKBWH010000353.1:0-1483 GCA_046289115.1 Candidatus Kryptonium sp. | reverse complement strand
GAAGCGCTTGGTCCGATTGTTCAGGGGTTGAAGAAACCATGTTTTGATCTTTCAAGAGGTTGTAGCGTTGAAGATATCGTCAATGTTGTCGCTATAAATTGTGTTATGGGTTAGCACATCGAAATGCAAAGTTTTTTCGGTTATTTGCAAAAATTTTTTTCGGTTTTTATATTTTAAATGTAAAGCCGAAGTGGCGGAACTGGAAGACGCGCGGGACTCAAAATCCCGTGGGGCTCTAAACCCCGTGTGGGTTCGACTCCCACCTTCGGCACTTTTCGTTTTTTGTTTTTAAAATTCCTTGATTGGCAAATTAAAGCGATTGAAAATGGAAACTCTTTATTTAATCCCAATTCTTCTCTTCAGTGTTGTCGTCCATGAAGTAATGCATGGTTATGTTGCGTTGAAATGCGGTGATCCAACTGCAAAATATGCAGGGCGATTGACGTTAAACCCAGTCCCACATATTGACCTTGTGGGTTCAATTCTCGTGCCTTTATTTTCAATTCTTGTTGCTGGGCGTGTTTTTATCGCATGGGCCAAACCTGTTCCCGTTAACCCCTTAAATTTCGGAAACCCCAAAAGAGACTCCATCCTCGTTTCAGGTGTTGGTCCTTTGTCAAATCTTTTTCTATCTCTTTGTTGCACCTTCGCTGTGATTATTCTTTTAAAGTTTGAAGGATTCTTTAACTCTTTTAATTCGGAAACAGCTAAATTTGCTTATGAGTTTATTTTAAAGATGTTTTATGGCGGAATTTATCTTAACATAGTTCTTGGTGTTTTTAACCTCATTCCCATTCCCCCACTTGATGGCTCGCATATTCTTGCGTCAATTTTGCCCGATAGATTGAGTGAAAGTTACAGGCAGATTGGTTTCTTTGGAATTTTCATTGTGATATTTTTAATGCGTGTGCCTGCTTTTTCGCATATTTTCTTCTCAATAGTTCGTTCCATAGCAAAACCTATGGAGCTATTAATTCAGGTTTTAGCTTGATAAGGATTTGTGTGCAAAGGGGCGGTTTAAAACCGCCCCTTTTGTTAATCTATCCCACGAGAACTCCTGCGATAGTTGCTGTCATTAGGTTGGCAAGCGTTCCGCCCAAAACAGCTCTTAAGCCGAGCCTTGCTAAGTCAGCTCTTCTATTTGGAGCCATTGGGCTTATTCCGCCGATTTGAATCGCAATCGATGAGAAATTAGCGAAGCCACACAGTGCGAAGGTTGTCATTGTGATGCTTTTTTCAAAGACAATTTTATTTTGAGCTATTAACTCGGAAAATTTTAAATATGCTACAAATTCATTTATCACTATCTTCGTCCCCAACAAACTCCCGAAGTTAAGTGCGTCGCTCCAAGGGATTCCAATTGCCACGCCGAGATATTGAAGCACAAGACCAAATATAAGTTCAAGTTTAAGGGGTGAGCCAAATTTTTTTACAAGGAAATCGTTAAGTCCTCCAATTGTTCCAATCTTTTCAAGCCCCCAAT
>JBKBWH010000352.1:0-1486 GCA_046289115.1 Candidatus Kryptonium sp. | reverse complement strand
CTATAATCTGTCGCTCCACCAACATGAGGATCGCCCCACATACCAAACACAACGCTATCTAAATCTTTATCACTGACATTTGTAATTGTATAAACAAAGAAAATACAATCCTCCGCAAGCGGGTTAGCCCATTGTAAAGCCCTTACCTGTACTTGGACTCCAAGTCCTCTTCTTGATGAATCATCAGGGAATGGAAAGTAAGCATGCTCTTTATTATCTCTGTCATCCATCACATAGAATGCTTCAAGGTCAGCTTGTGTAGCATCCCTTGAGAGATATCCAGGCCAAACATACTTACCTAAAACTGGATCATACCAACTCGCAGGCCATGAATCAGGTTTACCATCACCGTCTCTATCTTTATCAGGATTGTGAGCTATCTCCTCCTGATTTGGATCTGCGTAACCCGGCAAAGGATTAAATGTCCAAAATTCTGTTCCATCCGGTGAAATTGTACTGTAATATCTCAACCCATCACTTACAATGTGAATTCTTCTATTGTTCGTATCGACCACAGAGGCAGCAACAAGAGGGCTAAACTCATAAATGTGTGGCAAATTGTTCCATATAACATTTAAACGACGATTAAAATTAGCTCCCGCCCCAATTGCACCATAATTATAAATTATCGTTGTTATTTTATTGCCATTCATAATTAAACTTTTTCTATCGGCATACGCTTTTATCTTTCTAAGGTCAAAATTATCCTTCGCCTTAGAATTCCCGACTTCACCCTTTTTACCCAAGTTACTTTTCGGATAAAATTGCAAAAGCTTCAATGAATAATTCTTTACAATTTCATGTTCGATTTTTCTCTGGGCTTCCCGGTCTTTACTAAAATGTTCCCTCAAAATTTTAAGAGCCTTCTCTCTGTCGGAAAGTTTTTCTTGAGAAATGGACAAATTAAGCAGTAAACTTACAAAAGCAATGATTAAAGTAAATCTCATAGTTCAATCGACATTTTTGAGAAGATCAATTTCCCATCTCTTCAAATTCACTCTTTTTAACTAACCTCATCAAAAGCATTCGCTCTAAAACTTTAGCCTATCCCAATAAAGCATTTCTTTTGCGCCATAGCTCACAGCAGTGCTGAAAGCGAAAACTTTAGACTTTGGGAAAATATAAGAAAATTTAAATGACTTTGTCAACAAAAATCGTTCAAATTTAACGAAACCTGAAAATTTACATCAACTCCCGCCTTTTGCTTAAATATCTGAAGAGAGCGACATCAAAAGGAGTGGCTGTGTCCATTATCTCATAATCAATCCCGTTAACAAGGCATTCCAATCTATATCTTTTTACAAACTCATCAAACATCCGCCGATAATCCTTTTGAATGTAAAGTGACTGCGTCATTATTTTTTCAAATGTTTCCATATCCTTAAAAATGGCATCGGCACCAAAATTAAAATTTCTCTCCATTGGGTCAAGTATTTGGAAAACTATAACCTCGTTCTTTTTATGCTTAAAATGTTTAAAGGCGCTT
>JBKBWH010000351.1:0-1509 GCA_046289115.1 Candidatus Kryptonium sp. | reverse complement strand
AAGCAATTGCAAAGGTATCACAGATAGAATTGGCAACAGCATATCAAATGTCTGTGGGATTTGAATGATATGGTCCGATAATTTTTTTATTTTGTCTTCAACCTCGGTAACGATTGAAATTATCTTCCCTTTTCTTGCTTTAACCTCTTCCATATTGCTTAATACCTTTTCATAAACACCGTCTTTGACCGCGATGAAAACAACGGGCATATTCTCGTCAATCAGAGCAATTGGTCCATGTTTCATCTCCGCTGCTGGATAACCTTCTGCATGGATGTAAGAAATTTCTTTTAACTTTAGGGCGCCTTCAAGTGCGACAGGATAATTAAATCCGCGCCCGAGGTATAAAAAATTGTGGTGGTCTTTATATTTTTCTGCGATTGTCTTTATATAGTCGTTTAATTCGAGGATTTTTTTGACCTTTTCAGGGATTGACATCAATTCATTTGCTATTTCACGCGCAAATTTTTGCGAAATTGTTTTTCTCTCCTTTCCAAGTAAAAGTGTGATTAAGCTTAGCACAACAAGTTGACTTGTAAAAGCTTTCGTCGAAGCAACGCCAATTTCAGGACCTGCATGAATGTATATCCCAGCATCACTTTCTCTTGCAATTGTTGAGCCGACGACATTTACTATCCCTAAGGCAGTAGCACCCTTTGATTTAGCAAGCCTTAATGCTGCAAGCGTATCTGCGGTTTCCCCGCTTTGGCTTATCAGCCAGACAATATCGTCTTGGAAAATCACTGGGTTTCTATATCTAAATTCCGAAGCATACTCAACATCAACCGGTATTTCAGCGTATTGCTCAAGCATATATTTCCCAACAAGTCCAGCGTGCCAACTTGTGCCACAGGCGGTGATGATAAATCTTCTCGCATTTAAAATTTTATCCATAACATCTGCAATTCCACCAAGTTTCACATCTCCGTTTTCATTTATCCTGCCACGCATCGAATTACGCAGGCTTTCCGGCTGTTCAAAAATTTCCTTTAGCATAAAATGTGGAAAACCACCTTTTTCTATTTCTTCCAAACTAAATGTTAATTCGTGAATTCTCTCATCAAGATTTATGCTTTTATCAATGGTGGAACCTATCTTTTTTATCTCAACTCCTTGACTTGAAATTACCCCCATTTCACCATCCTCAAGATAAAGAACATTTCTCGTCAAAGCGACAATAGCAGAGGGGTCAGAAGCTGCGATATACTCACCATCCCCCAGACCGATTATCAACGGACTTCCCTTTCTTGCAACAATTATTTTTTCTGGCTCATGCGCACAAATTATCGCAAGACCATACGCCCCTTCAATATGTTCAAGTGCAATTTGAACTGATATAGTAAAATCTTTTGTATCTTTATAAAATTCTTCTATCAAGTGAGATATTACTTCGGTATCAGTTTGACTTTTGAATATATGTCCGAGTGATTCAAGCTTCTTTTTCAGAGTTATATAATTTTCGATTATACCATTGTGTACCACAGCGAATTTACCTGTGCAGTCGGTGTG
>JBKBWH010000350.1:0-1522 GCA_046289115.1 Candidatus Kryptonium sp. | reverse complement strand
AATATAGTTGACGATGGGGATATAATTTATCCTGTTTTCGGTGTTGGTGAGGTTGATTACGACGAGTTCATCCGAAGAATAAAAGGTTATTCGAATGTTGTAACGGATGGTATTTTCAAATTTGAGGGGCTTACTAATCGAGTTCATCTTTTTTATCAAGACAGAAAGGAAAGAACGGAATGTTCTATGCATATTGCAAAACCGATTGAATTTGAGAGATTGAAAATTTTACTTGACATTGGGGTTGACGGGATTTTTATAAATATGATTTCTGGATTTGATATTGAGCTTGGGGTTTTGAAGCGATTGAGAAAAAATTTTAATGGTTATATTCATTTTGACATTCACAGCGCGACGCTTGGAGTTGACGAGCGAAATATAAGATTTAGAAAAAGAATGTCTGATTGGGGGGAGTGGCTTAAAAATGTTGACACAGTTCAAATGAACGAATTTGAAGCAAGATCTATTGGAGAGGAATGGTGGGATGATGATATGCTTGCGGAGAATGTTTTGAGGCTTGGTGTTAAGGCGATGGTGATAACAAGGGCAAGTCTTGGTGCGACGGTTTATTATTTTGATGATGAGATTAAAAGGGCGGATTTTAAAGCTTATGAGGTTGAGGTTGTGGATCCGACTGGTTGCGGTGATGTTTTTGGGTCAGCGTTCTTTTATAAATATTCAAAAACTTTAGATCCGCTGGTTTCAACTGAGTTTGCAAATTATGTTGCGGGATTGAACGCAACGATTCCAGGTTCAACTGAGATAGATAAACTTAGGGAGCTTGTGAAAAGATGAGGGTTATGATGACTGGAGCTCATGGGCTTTTGGGACAAGCTGTTTTGAAGTTATTTTTAAAAAGCACCAACTCCGAAATTCTTGCAACGGCGAAGGAGCCAAGAACATTCCTTGATTTTGGTGGATTTGATTATACGATGCTTGATATAACATCAAGAAGTGATGTCAAAAATCTTGTTGTTTATTTCCGCCCAGATGTTATAATTAATACAGCTGCGTACACAAATGTTGATGGTTGTGAGCAAAATCGTGAGCTTGCGTGGAGGGTAAATGTTGAGGGGGTTAGGAATCTTGTCCATTCTGCAAGAAGGGTTGATGCAAAGCTAATTCATATCTCAACCGATTACATATTTGACGGTAAAAATGGTCCATATACCGAGGACGCAATTCCAAATCCGATTAATTATTACGGGAGGACAAAGCTTGCGAGCGAAAATGAGATAAAAATTGGTGGGATAAGGTTTGTAATTTTGAGGACGAATGTTTTATATGGGGTTGGAAAAAATGTTAAAAGTAATTTCGCACTTTGGCTTTATGAGAAGCTTTCAAAAGGTGAGAAGATAAAAGTTGTGACAGATCAAGTTGGGAATCCAACTTATGTTGATGATCTTGCCTTTGCGATTTTGAAGGTTGTTGAGTTTGATAAAGAGGGGGTTTATAACATTGGTGGAAGGGATTTCGTGGACAGATATACATTTGCTGTAAATCTTGCAGAAATTTTTGGATT
>JBKBWH010000034.1:0-12420 GCA_046289115.1 Candidatus Kryptonium sp. | reverse complement strand
TCTCAGGATAAAAATTCCCGCGCCAATCTTGAAAGCTATATCCCGAACTTCCAATCAAAATCATTTGTGCGTAATTTTTTTATTTTACATAGGCACCTTCTTCAATGAGTTTAACACCAGCATCAATTGCTTTCAAATTTATTTCGGCTATCGCTTTTTTCTGAGTTAATATTACAGCTTTTTTGAGAGCTTCGATTGGGAATAAATTCGTCCTTGCAAGAAAAGTTGCAAGCGAGAGAATAGTTATTGAAAACCTGTCAATTGCGTTAGCTGTTCTCTTAAATGGAAAAATTTCAATTTTTGCTTTTGTGGACGGTAAAAGTGAAACAAGATTATCGTCGATCATAATTGTTGAGGTTTCATTCATGTTTTGAATTATTCTTTTGACCTTTGCAAGTCCTTCGGGAGCGATGATTATCAAGTAATCAGGGCTTTCTATGCCCGTGTAATTTATTTCTTTTTTGTCGAGTATTATTTCTGAAACCGAATGACCGGTCATTATTGTGATAGGGTAGTCATCTTTTTGGGTGGCATATAAGCCTGACAAAATTGCGGATGAGCCGAAAACAGTTGCACTTGATTTAACCTTCTGCCCAGCGGCGCCGGCGATGATTATTCCTGTTTTCTGTGTCAGATTGTTTTCGAATTCGGTCTCAAGCGAAATTTGTTTTATTTGTTCTGATGGCTGGTTTAAATAAACCTCACGATATGATTCTATATATTCTTTTCTTTCGACCTTGTGAACTATGCCAGTTTTAAAGCCGTAAGTTTCAAGAAGTTTCATCATTTTTTCCTTGTTAAGTTCATTTCGCGGGACATAGTAAGCAGTGCAATATTCCCAAATATCAACAACGGAGAAACCTTTAAATGCTATCGCTTCCGCGATTATGTCCGCAAGGTTTCTGTCAAAAATTGTTGTTCTTGCTGCGAATCCACCATTTACAGCTTGGACAAGGGAACAAGCATCGAGCGGATATTCAATATTTCCAAGGTAAGTTGTTGCGGTTTTACCGCCAAATGGAGTTGTGACCGAATGTTCTCCCCCCGTCATTCCAAAGTTGAAATTATTAAAAATTATGACTGTAATATCAATGTTTCTTCTCGCTGCGTTTATGAAATGAGCTCCGCCAATTCCAAGTCCACCATCTCCCATTAAAACTATAACTGTAAGTTCTGGATTTGCCATTTTTAGCCCGCACGCATAAGTAATTGAGCGACCATGTAAGCCATGAAACGCGCTGACATTAAAGTATTGATCTGATAACCCAACGCAACCAATGTCGGTTACAAGAACGGTTTTCTTCGGGTCAAGGTTTAATTTTGCCATTGCTTTGTCAAGTTGAGGTAAAATTTGTGAATGCCCACATCCTGGGCAGAATGGAAGTTCTATCTCTTTCATATATACAGTGTTTTTTACTGTTGCCATTTTGCGAGCAGGTTTTATTTTTTATTTTATTGCAAAGCTTAAAATTGCCCACATAGCAGTTATGATTAAAGTCGTAAAAGCAATGAATAAACCGACCATCCACTTTATTAGGCTTACTCTTAGATTGTCCATCTTTTCATAAAGTTCAGTTCTCAGGGATTCAATCCTTCCATAAAGTTCTGTTCTCACAGATTCAATCTTTCCATAAAGTTCAGTTTTCACGGATTCAATTGCTCTATAAAGTTCGGTTTTCGTAGCCTCAATCTTTTCAAGAAGTTCGGTTTTCGTAGCCTCAATCTTTTCAAGAAGTTCAGTTTTTGTTGATCCTATATTTTTGTGAATCTCGGTTTTGTCAGACTCAGTTTTTTCGTACAAGTTGCTCAACCTCTTGTCAATATATTCAAGCCTTTTATCAATTTCGTCAAATTTTTTGCCGATAATTTCGTAGACGAACAATTCAAGTTTTGTGATTCGTTGTTCTAAATTTTCCAAAGAAGTCGCCATATATTAACCCCCGTTGTTTTTTAAGATTTCATCTAAGATTTTTCTTGGGTTAATAAGTCTCGTGTCCATTTGGTTTATGCGCACGATTTTAACTTTAGATTTATCAATGATTCTTTCAATTTCGAGCACATATTGCCCATTGTTCATCTCCGGAAAAATTATCGTTTTAATACCTGTCGTTGCTTTTTTAATCTCATTTTCTGGAACTGGCCATAAAAGGTTTATGATTAAGTGCGAAACTTTCAAACCTTGTGATCGTGCCAGTTCAACCGCTTCAATTGCACTTCTTGCGGTTATCCCGTAGGAGATGACAAGGATTTCAGCATCATCTTGCTTGTCAAATCTTACAGCGTGTGGGAAATATTTTTTTATTTTTTCTTCGCTAATTTTTTTATCAAGATGTTCCATCATGATTTGAATTTTTTCGGGGGTTGTTAATAAATTACCGTATTCATCATGCGTTGAGGTTGTGTATCTTACGATATGTTTTCCGCCGAAGTGTGAAAAAAGCGGTACATCATCAACATTTTCAAAGTAATATGGTTTGTATTCGCTTGCATCTTCGGGTAGATATTTCCTTTCGATTACCTCCGGTTTTTCAACTTTTGACCAGTCAATTCGTTGCCTTGTCATTGAAAGTTCTTTGCTTGAGACGAGAAAAACGGGGGTTCGAAAAATTTCTGCGAGATTGAATGCATAAATTGTGAAAGTATAGCATTCTTCAACTGTTGTTGGAGATATCGCAATAATTGGGTATCCGCCTGAGGTGCCCCATCTTATAAATTGTATATCTCCTTGTCCATCTTTTGTAGCTGAACCTGTGGCTGGACCTTGGCGTTGTACATCCACTATGACAAGCGGTGTTTCGCCCATAATGGCAAGTCCAATGTTTTCGCTGTAAAGTGAAATTCCAGGTCCGCTTGTTGCTGTCATAACCTTCTTCCCAGCCATTGACGCACCTATGCAAAATCCTATTGATGCGATTTCATCTTCCGCTTGAATTGCAAATCCACCAACTTTCGGGAGTTCCTGCATCATTCCAATTAAAATTGGGGTTGCGGGTGTAATTGGATATCCGGCGAAAAATTTACACCCTGCGTCAATCGCCCCCTTTACGATAGCTTCATTTCCATCAAGAAACTCTATCATTTTTGACTTTGGAAAATTTTTGTTTTTATCTCACTTAAAAATTATGATTTTAAACTTGAAAATAAAAATGAAGTTGGGGAGGAATTTAATCGCAAGGAAAAATGGGATATGGCGAGTGAAAGTTGCTTTTGAAAAATTTTTTGTTATATTTACTTAAAAGGAAGGCGATGCTTTAGGGTAACCTTCGGCCAGGGCATTTCCTTCCGAGCTCTTTTTTCAAAGTGTATTTAAAATTTAAAATGGTTTATCGTCATGGGTTCAATTTTTTCTTCTGTTGGCTTTAAAGTTGAAACACAAAAAGACCTTGTTGACCTTGTTGAGAGCACAATTGGTGATAAGGAATTTAGTGATTCGTTTGGCGTTTTTCAGAAGGTTCAGCTTGCTGGTTATACTTTAAATGCTGGACATGGAATTGTTTTTAATGTAAATCTTGCTCATATGGGCGAGGGGTGGGAAATTGTGGATGTATCGCCATGTTTTTATGGCTCAAAGGAACATTCGGTTGTCTTGAAAGATTGTGAACTCTATCAGGATGTTGAGGATGAGTGGAAGTTTTATCTTTACGGAATTGAGGAAGAAAACGGAACGCCAGTTGAAATTTACATTTCTAATTTTGTGCAGTGCGCTTCTTATCTCCCGCCGATGGGCGAAAAATATGAGGTAATCCCAGTAGGGCTTGCATATAACGGTGAGATTCTGCCACCGAGAAGGTTGATTCAAACTGATATCCAAGAGGAGGGTTCAACCATGGCTAACTTTTTCGTTCAGACCGCGCAAATTCAAGCCATGGAAAATATACCTCCCGTTGTTTATGGATTGCTTGGTGATATACTTGATGTTAAAAAGATAAAGAATGAGTGGACGGGCGAGGAGATTTACTGGCTTTATGTTGACACAAGTCCATTTAAGCTTGAAGTTTTGATAAACCCAGCAGATCTTGAAGGAGAGCCTGAAGTTGGCAAGCGTTTATTTGCAACTGTTTGGTTGCAAGGTCAAGTTACACCGAAATAAAAAAACGGGGCTTTAAAGCCCCGTTTTTTCAAGCTTCAACCGCCTCAAGCAATATCTCAGCGATGTCTTTAACTTCAACTCTATCAATTGCATCTTCATCTTTAACTCCATCGGTTAGCATTGTCATACAGAACGGACAAGCTGAGGCGATCACATCAGGATTTAAACTTAGTGCTTCTTTAGTTCTTTCGATATTAATTCTTTCACCAATTTTTTCTTCCATAAACATTCTTGCGCCACCAGCGCCACAACAGAGCCCTCTATCTCTTGACCTTTTCATTTCTTCAAGTTTGACTCCTTTAATTGAGGCAAGAATATCTCTCGGGGAATCGTAAATATCGTTGTATCTTCCAAGATAACATGAATCGTGGTAAGTTATTTTCTTCTCGATCGGTTTTACAAGTTTTAATCTCCCTTCAATCAAAAGTTTTTCAAGAAATTCGACATGATGATAAACTTCATAATTTCCGCCGAAGTCGGGATATTCATTTTTCAATGTATTGAAGCAGTGTGGGCAGATGGTTATGATTTTTTTGACATTGTATTTTGAAAATGTTTTTATGTTTTCCTGAATTAACATTTGAGCGAGGTATTCATTTCCGGCTCTTCTTGCTGGATCACCAGTACATTTTTCCTCGTTCCCGAGGATCCCGAAACTTATATTTGCAAGTTTCAAAAGTTTGGCGACCGCAATTGCAACTTTTTTATATCTTGCATCGTAGGAGCCAGCGCAACCAACCCACAGCAGGTATTCAACATTTGGTTCTTCAGCAAGCGTTTTTATATCAAGACCTTGTGCCCATTCGCCACGAGTTGAGTGGCTGAATGCCCATGGGGTAAAGTTATTTTCAAGATTTCTAAATGTAATTGAAAGTTCGGATGGAAACTTTGACTCCGTTAAAACTAAATATCTTCTCATATCGACAATCGCTTGCACATGTTCAATCATTACAGGACATTCTTGAACGCACGCCATGCAAGTTGTGCAAGCCCAAAGTTCATCTTCGGTTATGTAGTTATAAACAAGGGTTTTCTCGGTTATTTCATTGTCTTGGGGTTTCAGATTTAATAGAATTGGTGCTTTCTCCATCGTTCGCTTTCTTATGCTGATAATTATTTCCCTTGGTGAGAGTGGCTTACCTGTCAAATTTGCGGGGCAAGATGATGTGCATCTCCCACATTCAGTGCATGTGTAACCATCAAAGAGTTGTTTCCATGTGAGATCTTCGACATCAAGTGCTCCAAACCTTTCGACATTTTCAATGTTTTCAAAACTTATCGGACTTAATCTTCCCTTCGGTTTAAGTGAACTAAAATAAACATTTGGGATTGAGGTGATGATGTGCAAGTGTTTTGAAAACGGGAGATAGTTCAAAAATCCAAAGACGAGTAGAATATGCAACCACCAAAAAATTTCATGAAGGTAGCTTTGCGTATTGAAACTAAATTTATCCGTTAATTTCGCGATTTCTTTTGAAGCAAAACGCAACTCATAATGTTCTAAGTCGCCAAGATTAATTTTAGTCGCATAGGTTCCAAACATTGTTAGCATGATTAGAAAAATAAGGATAAGTATTAGGGTCGCGTCAATTTTTGAAGATTTCTCAACTTGAAGTCGTTTTGGCTTTTGGATGTATCTTCTGTATAAGGCTATTAAAACGGATATTATCACAAGTGTTCCCATCAAATCCTGAAAGAAGGAGATATATCTGTAAGGTCGACCAATTATTGATAGATCGATGTTGAAAAGTCCTTCAAGGATTGCGTCAGTTATAGCTGTCAAAAGTATCACAAATCCCCAAAAGATGAAGAAGTGCATCCATCCTGCGACGAATTCTCTAAGCAATTTTTTCTGACCAAATGCGATTGAGAGAACCCTTTTTAGTCTTTCAATAGGTTTGTCGAACCTACTTTCTGATTTTCCAATTTTGAGGTATAGGTATAGTCTTCTTGCGTTGTAAATAAATGCAGATATTGAAAGTGCAAATATGATGAGAAAGGCAAGGTTTTTAATAGGCATGTTTAAATTTCAACTTTGTTTTTCAGGTTTAACTGTTAAAACTGGGCATTTTGCTTTGCGGACGATTTTTTCGGCTATGCTTCCAAGGAGGGTGTATTCAATTCCAGTTCTTCCATGAGTTCCCATAACAATGAGATCAACTTTTTTCTCATCAGCAAATTTTATTATTTCTTCATCAACGAGTCCCTTTCTGATGAAAGTTTGCACTTTATTTTTTGTCTTCAAATTTTCCTTTACAATTTTTTCAAGTTGTGTTTTCGCGTTTTCTTCCATATTTTTTTCAACTCTTTCAATTGTAAGATCAAGGGCATGGATTGCTAAGACAGGTGGGATATTCTCAAGAACATGCAAAACATAGATCGATGCTCCATATTTTTCAGCCAGGGATTTTGCATATTTAAATGCAGAAATAGAAGCGGTGGATAAATCGGTGGGCAAAAGAATCTTTTTTATTTTCATTTCAAAGCCCCATTTTTATTTGAGGATTTTTTTAATGTCGTTAACAAAAACTTCTTTTGTCCTTGCGCCGATATATTTGTTTACAATTTTTCCGTTCTTGTCTATTAAATATGTCGTTGGAATCCCTACGCTACCGCCAAATGCTTCCAAAAGTTTCGCTTCAGGGTCGTGTATGAGTATGTAGTTTATCCTGACATTTTTTGAAAATTCAAACACTGGTGAGATTGCTCTGTCGATTGATACACCAATTATCTCAAAATTTTGTTCACCAAATTCTTCTTTAATTTTTATAAGGTCTGGGATTTCCTTAACGCACGGACCGCACCATGTAGCCCAGAAGTTTACGAGTATAACTTTGTTTTTTAATAATTCGTATAAGTTTCCTTCGTTTTCTTGGGCTTTCCAATAAAAGTTAGGGGCTTCGTTAGGGTCGTTTGAGGCTTCAATTTTTGAGAGGGTAAAAACTGTTGGCGGGGCTATGGGTTGAGTTGATGCTTGATTTTTTTCTTTTTTTGAGCATGCGGAAAATAAAAAGAGAAGAAATAAAAGCAGTGAAAATTTTTTCATAAACTTATTTGCTTTGTTTTAAAACCTTTTCAAGCTCTTCCTTCGGTAGATTTGAAATGGCACAGCAGACAAGTTCACTTGTCCCCCAAATTACAAAAGAGTCATCCGTAATTGTGTCATATATCCATTCACCTTTCAGAATTCTTTTCTTTATATCATCGTGCATCGGCGTGGAGGACATCGGCGCTTGGTGAATAAAGATTAATTGTTCCCCTTTACGATAGATGAGATTTACACAGTTTGCATTGTCAGGATGCTGGTGTGCTGCTTTAATTGATGCTCCAACAATTTTAAAGTCCGGTATATTAAAGAACATCGGTGTAAAGTTTGCCCTTGATAGAATTTCGTTTTGGATATACATTGGGTCGTTGGATAAAATTTCCGGTTTTGCGAGACCTTGAGCTATTGAGTCAAAATGATTAACAAGCGCGGATACCTCTTTTCTTATCAGCTCACGCTGAGTCATTTTCTTGCTGTAAACTGAAACAAATAAAAAGGCAAGCGAAAGCGTTACGATAGCAACTCCGAGCGAGAAGGCAATTTCAAGCCAGGGTTTTGGAGCTGGGTTAAATTTTCTTGGGACTTCTAAAGATTGGGCGTATCCGTTTTGAAGTATTCTCACTTGGTTTAAAACTGAGGTGATGAGTTCATTTGGGACAGGAATTATTTTTACTTTTGTCTTGATCGTTTCCTTTGTCTTTTTTTCAAGTTCAAGTTCAGTTCTGCATGTTGCGCATCGCCAGATATGTTCTTCAACTTCTTGTTTTGTTTGTGAGTCGATCTCTTCGTTATCAACAAGGGCACTTAGAAACTCCCTTGTTTGCCTGCAATCCATGGTCATCACCATGTTTTAATTTTAATCTTTTTCAGGATCATCTATATCGTAATCTTTCGGCTTACCTTTTATGTACCCTTTTCTCTTCGCAAATTCGAAGAGCTCTCTTCTTAACATTTTTCTTCCTCTGTGTAGTCTTGATCTCACAGTTCCAATCGGTATATCAAGGAAATCAGCTATTTCTTCATAACTTTGACCTTCAATATCTGCAAGTATCACAACAGTTCTGAACTCATCTGGTAATTTGTTAAGAGCCTCTATGACTTCATCTTCAAATATATTTTCAAAGATGTGTTCCTGCAAATCCGATGTTTCAAAGGATTCATCTCGAACTGTTTCATAAAAATTTTGAACTTCATCGTAATCAACTTTACCGGGTTCTTTTACTGCCTTGCGATATTTATTGATGTATGAATTTTTCATTATCTTAAACAACCATGCCCTTATGTTTGTTCCAGGTTCATATTGGTCCCAGAATCTAAATGCTTTCATATATGTCTCCTGTATAAGGTCTTTTGCATCCTCCTCATTTCCCGTCATTCGGTAGGCAAAGTTATAAAGGAATTGCATATGGGGTATTGCTTCCTCTTCAAATTTTTTCTGTTTTTTCAGCAATTCTTCGTCAGTTAACTTCTTATCCCTCTTTTCTTGCTTAAGCAAATCTTTTATTTTGTCCTTAAGCCTCATAAAGCTTGGGGTTGTTTTTGCTTTGTTTAATTATAACAAATTTTGTTCTCATTATCAATAGCAAAGTATCCAGGAGCGAAATTATCAAACAAGTGAAGGTTCCGGGCTTCTTTATAAACTTGAATTAAGTCCACCAATTTTTTATCTTATTTCAAAAATCAAAAAAATCCTATGAGAAAGGTTTTTCTGTTCATTACCGCAGTTTTTCTAATTGGATGTTCCTCCAAGGAGATAGGAGTTGATGCGGAGTTTAGCAGAATTTCTTCGGAAAGCATATTTGAAAACATTAAATTTCTCGCGTCCGATTCTTTGAAGGGGAGAAATACGCCAAGCCCCGAGATTGATGTAGCGGCTGAATTTATTGCTGAAAGATTTAAGCAATATGGGTTGAAGCCCATCAATGGCAGTTATTTTCAAAGGGTTGAATTCGTTAAAGTTGATCTTGGGGATGAAAATTATCTTGTTTTATCAAGAAATGGTGAAAGCATAAATTTTGAAATTGGGGCTGATTTTGTTCCCTATAACTTTGGTGAGGGTGAAATTGAGGGTGAGATTGTTTTTGCAGGATATGGAATTACTGCAAAAGAATATGGTTATGATGATTATGAAGATATAGATGTGAAGGGGAAAATTGTTGTAGTGTTAAGGGATGAACCTCAGGAAAATGATAGCGCAAGTGTTTTCAATGGGGTTCGCCCAACAAGATATTCATTCCCGAGGTACAAGGTTCAAAATGCATTTGAGCATGGCGCAATTGGGATTATAATTTTGCCAGATCCGTTAAATCATCTGATTTTAAAACCCCGCGGTTATGCATGGCCTAAAATTTTTAAGAACCTTCCAAGGACTTCACTTCCAATTCAACTTGCGTATTTGCAAAGGAATCTTATACCAGCAGTTGAAGCGGGGGAAAAATTTAGCAAAGAGGTTTTTGGAGATGTTCAAGTTTTGAAAGACATTCAAAAGGCAATAGATGAAAATTTGAAGCCGAGATCATTCAAAATTGAAAATGTAAGGGTTAGGATAAAAGTAAGTTTTGTTAAGGAGAATGTTTATGCAAATAATGTCGTTGGATTTATAGAGGGAACGGATAAAAAATTGAAAGATGAGATAGTTATTGTCGGTGCACATTATGACCATGTTGGTTATTTCTCACCTTCCGCTCTTGGTTTAGCACAAGGAGATAGCATTTACAATGGGGCTGATGATAACGCCTCTGGAACTGTGGGAATGATGGAGGTTGCAAAGGCGTTTGGATTAAGCAAGAGTAAGCCTAAGCGAAGCATTCTTTTCATCGCTTTTTGCGGTGAAGAAAAGGGACTTCTTGGATCAAGATATTATGTTGATAATCCAATTTTTCCGATTGAGAAAACTGTTGCAATGATTAATCTTGATATGATTGGGCGAAATTCAATTGATAGTTTGACCTTAATTGGATGGAGTTATAGCGAGGATATGAAAAGGTTAGCGGAAGAAGAAAACAAGGCAATCGGCTTTAAATTCTCTTATGATGGTGAGAAGGATTTTCCAAGAAGTGATCAAGCAAGTTTTGCAAGAAAAGGGGTTCCAGTTATTTTCTTTCACTCGGGCGAGCACGAAGATTATCATAAGGTAAGCGATGAGGTGGACAAAATTAACTTCTCAAAAATTGAGAAGGTCGCTAAACTTTGCTATCGCGTGGTTTATAGAATTGCGAATTCAGAGATAAGACCTAAGTTAAATGAGGGTAAAGTTGCGGATTAAATTTTTGTTTTTTATTTTAAATGCCGAAAATTAATTTTGAATTAAAAAACGTTTTTCGGAGTAAAATTGGTAAGTCAGCTCTTAAATTTCGTTTTTTCCTTCTTTCCTCTTGCGACTTTAACATATCTTGCTTATAAAATCTGGGAGCGTAAAAGAGTTCCCGCCGGTTTCCCTCAATTTTTTCTTGCTTTGGTTCTGACATTTATCTCATCGTTCCAAACCTTCCTCCTTGTTTTGTTCTTTGAATATCTCTATGATTACGAGGCGAGCATTGCGACGATAGTCTTTTGGATTGGATTGGTCTTCGCTCTGTGGGGGATTAGCAAAGTTGGGAAAGAGATATCTCGGGATTTAAGCGATGAGATAAAGAAGGTTATTAAATTAATCGTTTTGTTTTCCCTTGTTTTTACCGTTGTTTATTATCTTCCAATTTATTTCAAAATACAAAGAACCTTAATTTGGAAAGTCGGGGCTGCTTTTTATGGCTTGAACAGTGCTTCACTATGGGGGATGTTCACTTTAATTGCTTTGATTGCTGACATGGCACCAGAAATGAAGAAGAAGGCAAATGTCTTGAGAATTTCAAGCTTTTATTTTCTTGTTGAGCCGTTGATTTATCTCACGCTTGTGGCTTTTGAAGTTTTACCTTCACAGCTTTTTACCGCTCGTATGTTTATGGCAACGATAAGCACTATGCTCGCTTTATATGTTGTTTATTTTACATTGTTTTTCGCAACAAAACATTTAAATCAAGTTGTATCTAAGGTTGAGAGAGTTTACTCGGGGAGGATAAAACTTTCTTCGTTGAGGAGAGTAAAAGTCTTTATTTTGACATCGATTCCGTTTATAGGTGTTCTTATTGTCTTGCAGACGCTTCTGATAAAGACATTTATTGAATTTGAAACAAAAAGATATGCGGATGAAAAGGTTAAACTTTTAACGAGCATTGGGAACAGCGTTCAATTTTCGATAAGGAAGTCGTTTGAAATCCTTGAAGAACTTTCAAAGGATGAAAATGTGATTAAAATCAACATTCCAGCACTTCATTCAAAATATGAAATTGCGTTTTTGAGATTTCCTGAGTATATAAGAAATGCCAGCAGAGTTGATGAAAAAGGAATTTTAAGATATACATATCCGGTTGATCCAAAAGCGATAGGAAGAGATGTAAGTTATCAAGAGCGCAACAAAAGGTTTTTAATTTTGAAAAAACCTATCGTTAGCTCGGTTTTTAGGGCGGTTCAAGGTTATGATGCAATTGCGCTTGAGTATCCCGTGTTTGATCAAAAGGGAAAGTTTGTTGGTGGGGTTTCATGTTTAATTGATGTTGAAAAGATGCTTAGACATTTTTCGGATATGGCGAGGGGTGGGCTTGATAGTTTAATTGTTTTCAGTGTAAATACAGGGGATGTCATTTTTGCGAAAGACTTTGAGTTTATAGGTAAGAATTTCTACGATGTTTTAAACAAACTTGTTCGCTCAGATGTTAAGTCAATAGTTATGGACGAGATTAATTCTTCAAGTTCAAGTGGGATAGCAATACAGGGTCGGCATAAATGGCTGAGAAAAATAAATTACGCATTTTCGTTTGCGAAGTTTGAACTTCTCAAAGATGATACGGAGGCGTGGGCGATTGTAAATCTGTTGGATGAGGAAAATTTGCTTAAAAGATTGGGTTATTATTTGCAGGTTTATTACTTTATGTTCTTTGGCTCACTTTTAATTCTTGGTTATCTTTTGCTTGTTTATTTCAATAGCTTGAAATATAGTTTTGATTTGGAGGAAGAGATTGACAGACAAACTGAGAAAATTTTTGAATCGGAGCGAAAATACCGGGAGCTTGCGGATAATCCAGTTGTTGGGTTGGCAATTTATGATGAAAATGGATTTATATTTGTGAATAGTAGATTAGCTCAAATTTTTGGATACGAATTGGATGATTTTTTGAAACTAACTCCACTTGAAATAATACATCCAGAAGATTTAGATAGTTGGAAGAAAAGGACCTTAAAAATACTG
>JBKBWH010000349.1:0-1553 GCA_046289115.1 Candidatus Kryptonium sp. | reverse complement strand
AGCTTGCGGAAATTTTTGGATTTGATAAGGAACTTATAACTCCTGTTAAGACATCGGAATTGAACCAGATTGCGCCACGACCTTTAAAGTCTGGGCTTATAATTTTAAAGGCAGAAGCTGAACTTGGTTTTAAACCTTATGGCGTTAAAGATGGAATTTCCGAGTTCAAAGCACGGCTTGAAGAAGTTTGAGTTTATGCTTTATTTTTGGTAAAATAAATGAAGCAAAAAGGTTAAACTTGATGAAAATAAAACGATGTTAGAAAAATGCTTGATTTGAAATTTATTCGGGAAAATCCTGATGTCGTGAGGCGGGCGATCGAATTGAAGGGGGAGAAAGATCATGTTGATGAAATTTTAAGACTGGATGAGAGAAGAAGAGAGTTGATAAAAAAGGGGGATATGTTGAAAGCGAGGAGAAACGATGTGACCGAAGAGATAGCTAATTTGAAGAAGCAAGGCAAAGACGCTACTGAATTAATTGAGGAGATGAGAAAAGTTTCGGATAAAATTAAAGCTATTGATTCCGAGCTTAAAAAGGTTGAACTTGAACTTGAGAATTTTTTACTTTGGGTTCCAAACATTCCGCACCATTCCGTTCCGATTGGAAAAGATAAAGAAGATAATGTTGTTGTAAGAACATGGGGAGAGATTCAAGAATTTGATTTTGAGATAAAAGACCATTTAACGCTTGGGAAAAAGCTTGGGATAATTGATTTTGAGTGTGGAGCTAAGTTAACTGGCAGTGGTTTTCCTGTTTACATAGGTAAAGGGGCGACGCTTGAGAGGGCATTGATAAATTTTATGCTTGACCTTCACATTCAGAAGCATGGTTATGTTGAGGTTTTTCCGCCTTTCCTTGTAAATGAGGCATCAATGCGTGGCACGGGGCAAATTCCAAAATTGAAAGAGGACATGTATTATTGTCCAGAAGATGATTTATATCTGATACCCACTGCTGAGGTTCCGGTTACGAATATCCATCGTGATGAGATTCTTGATATAAGTGAGCTTCCGAAAAAATATGTTGCTTATTCTGCATGTTTTCGGCGTGAGGCTGGATCGTGGGGGAGGGAAACGCGTGGATTTTTGAGGGTGCATCAATTCAACAAAGTTGAACTTGTTAAGTTTACTACGCCTGAGTCTTCCTATGATGAGCTTGAGTCGCTCGTTAAAGATGCGGAGGAGGTGCTTCAACTTCTTAACATTCCTTACAGAGTTGTTTTGCTTTGCACTGGGGATATGAGCTTTTCTTCGGCGAAAACATATGATATAGAGGTTTGGTCTCCGGCCGAGAAAAAATGGCTTGAGGCATCAAGTTGTAGTAATTTTGAAGATTTTCAAGCAAGAAGGATGAATATAAAATTTAGAAGAGACAAAAAATCAAAACCGGAATTCGTCCATACGCTCAATGGTTCGGGACTTGCAACATCTCGGCTGATGGTTGCACTTTTAGAAAATTATCAAACTCCTGAAGGGAAAGTTATAGTCCCTAAGGTTTTGCATAAATACACCGGCTTTACAATTATTGGATAATCAAAAATAAAATCGTAT
>JBKBWH010000348.1:0-1584 GCA_046289115.1 Candidatus Kryptonium sp. | reverse complement strand
ATAATGACTGATCCTGAATTTGCGGATGCAACTTATCTTGAGCCGTTGACGCCGTATTTTCTTGAAGAGATTATCAAAAAAGAAAAGCCGGATGCTCTTCTTCCCACGCTTGGGGGTCAAACTGCTTTAAACCTTGCAGTTCAACTTCACGAGATTGGAATTCTTGAAAAATATGGTGTTAAACTTATTGGTTCAAACATTGAGGCGATAAAAAAAGCGGAGGATAGAGAACTTTTTAAAAAGTCTATGGAAAAAATAGGGCTCAGGGTTCCAGAAAGCACTTTTGTTCAAAGCGTTGAAGAAGGTTTAGAGTTTGCCGATAAAATTGGTTTCCCATTGATTTTAAGGCCAAGTTTCACGCTTGGAGGAACTGGTGGCGCAGTGGCGTATGATTTTGATGATCTGAAAAAGAAACTCGAGAGGGCACTTATAGAAAGTCCGATAAAGAAAGTTTTGATTGAACAATCTTTGCTCGGTTGGAAAGAGTATGAGCTTGAAGTAATGCGAGATAGAAAAGACAACTTTATTGTCGTTTGTTCAATTGAGAATTTTCATCCGATGGGAATTCATACGGGTGACTCGATCACAGTTGCACCTGCACAGACATTGACAGATAAAGAATATCAGAGGCTTCGGGACTATGCGAAAATGATAATGAGTGAGATCGGCGTTGAAACTGGTGGAGCAAATATTCAATTTGCGATCCATCCTGAAAATGGGGAGGTGTTTGTCATCGAGATGAACCCACGGGTCAGCAGAAGTTCAGCCCTTGCAAGCAAGGCGACGGGTTTCCCAATTGCAAAGATAGCGACACTACTTGCACTTGGTTATACGCTTGATGAAATCCCAAACGACATAACTAAGAAAACACTTGCATCTTTTGAACCATCTATTGATTACTGCGTTGTTAAGATACCAAGATGGGATTTTGAAAAATTTAAAGAAGTTGACGATACGCTTGGGGTTCAAATGAAATCAGTTGGTGAGGTGATGGCTATAGGAAGAAATTTCAAGTCGGCATTTCAAAAAGCGATAAGATCGCTTGAAATTGATAGATTTGGGCTTGGATGCGACGGAAAAGATGAAATACAAAATTTTGGAAATCATGAGACATTGAGAAGAAAAATAGTTGAAAGATTAAAACAGAACAAGTGGGATAACATCTTTTGGATAAGATATGCTTTTATGTCCGGTATGAGCGTTGATGAAGTTTACAAGCTAACCAAAATTGATAAATGGTTCCTTCACAATTTGTGGGAGATAGTTGAGATAGAGAATGAGATGCGGGAAATATCTGACATGTTTAAACTTGCGGATGAAAATCCATCGCTTGCGAAGGATATTATCTTAAGAGCAAAGAAAAATGGGTTTTCTGATAGACAGCTGGCTTTTATTTGGAAGAGGGCGGAAAGTGAGATAAGGGATTTGAGAAAAAAGCTTAACATTATACCAGTTTATAAAACAGTTGACACCTGCGCTGCTGAATTTGAATCTTACACGCCTTATTTTTACTCAAGTTATGATTTTGAGAACGAATCAATCCCAACGAATAAGAGAAAAATTTTAATCATCGGAAGCGGACCA
>JBKBWH010000347.1:0-1586 GCA_046289115.1 Candidatus Kryptonium sp. | reverse complement strand
ATTATTACAAAGCAGGCGGGGGAGAGCCCCGCCATTTTAAATTTTATGGATAAAGCCCCCGAAGCCTAACTGCCTCAGCTACTCTGCTAATCCCAAGCATATAAGCTGCCATCCTCATTGAAACCTTATCCTTCAGATGGATACTAAGAACTTCATCAAAAGCACGTTTCATAATCTTTTCAAGCATGCTGTAAATTTGCTCTTCATCCCAGAATAAATGCTGCTCATCCTGAACCCATTCAAAATAAGATACAGTAACACCACCAGCATTGCACAATATATCAGGGATAACAAAAATGCCTTTATCCTCAAGAATCGCATCTGCTTCAGGAGTAGTTGGACCATTTGCAGCCTCAGCGATTATTCTCGCGTTTATATTTCCAGCATTACCCTCATGGATTGCGTTTTCAAGCGCTGCTGGGACGAGAATATCACACTTTAAAGCAAGAAGTTCATCTGCAGTTATAGGTTCAGAGTTCGGGAATCCTATAACTGAACCTGTTTTATTTTTGTGCTCAATAAGTTTCTTTATATCAAGACCTTTATCATTGTAAATTCCACCCCTCGAATCATTTACCGCTATAACTTTTGCACCAGCACTTTCAAAAAGCATCGCTGCAACAGAACCCGCATTTCCAAAACCTTGAACTACAACAGTTGCGCCTTCCAATTTCATTCCAAGGTGTTCCACTGCTTTCTGCGTCGTATAAAACACACCGCGACCCGTAGCTTGATCCCTACCAACAGAACCACCAAGCGAAATAGGTTTTCCAGTTACGACCCCCGGAACCGCATAACCTTTCATCATGCTATATGTATCCATTATCCAAGCCATAACTTGCGGATTTGTATAAACATCAGGAGCAGGGATATCTTTTTCAGGACCGATCAAGGGAAGAATTTCGGCGGTATAACGCCTTGTCAACCTCTCAAGCTCTCCTTGCGACATTTCCTTTGGATTGCAGACAACACCACCTTTACCACCACCAAATGGAATATTGACAATTGCACACTTCCAAGTCATCCAAAAAGCAAGGGCTTTAACCTCATCAAGGGTAACATTTGGGTGATACCTTATACCACCTTTCGCTGGACCGCGGGCTGTGTTATACTGGACACGATAACCTTCAAAATGTTGAACCCTACCATTGTCCATGCGAACTGGAAAATTAACAATTAAAATTCTCTCTGGATATTTAATGTGCTCACGAATATCCCACTCAAGATTTAAAAGGTCAGCTGCTTTGTCAAATGTTTCAAGGGCCATATCATAAATTGATTTTGCCCCATTTCTAAGTGCTTTTTCCTTTTCAACTATCATAGCTTCTTCTCCTTTTTTATTTTTTTATTTTAAATAAAAAATCCCGAACCTTTAAGCTCGGGATTTATCTTACTTGGCTTCCACTATCAATTTCATCAAGAGTTGTTATGATCGTTAATTTCTCATCCTTTACAGCTGCAAGAAGCATACCCTGAGATTCTACGCCCATTATCTTAGCAGGCTTTAAGTTTGCAACTACAACGACGCTCTTACCGATAAGCTCTTCAGGTTTATAATGTTTTCCAATCCCTGCTACAATTTGCCT
>JBKBWH010000346.1:0-1591 GCA_046289115.1 Candidatus Kryptonium sp. | reverse complement strand
AAAAGTATGCCCCGCATGCGGTGGACCAATTGAGAGACCAGCTGGTGAAGCAAATTATTATTGTGAAAATCCCGAATGTCCAGCTCAAGTAAGAGCTAGAATTGAACACTTCGCATCAAGGGGAGCAATGGATATTGAAGGGCTTGGGGAAGCAATTGTTGATAAACTTGTCACTCTTGGTTTTTTGAAAAATTATGCCGACATTTACGAGCTTTATAAACACAAAGCGAAACTTGTAAAGATTGAAGGATTTGGTGAGAAAAGTGTGCAAAATTTGCTAAATTCAATTGAAAACAGCAAAAAGCAGCCATTTCACCGCGTTCTTTATGCCCTTGGAATAAGGTATGTCGGTTCCGAAACAGCAAAACTTCTAGCTGATGCCTTCGGTTCAATTGATGAACTTATGAAAGCGACACCCTCACAGATAGAGTCTGTTTACGGAATCGGACCGAGGATAGCCGAAAGTGTTTACAAGTTTTTCCACGATCAACGAAATCTTGAACTGCTGGAAAGATTAAGAAATGCAGGATTGAATTTCGAGGTTAAACCTGAGGAAAAAGCGAAGAAGAAACTCGCTGGAAAAACATTTGTTTTCACAGGGACATTAAAGAGTTTCACCCGTGAAGAAGCGAAAGAAAAGGTTGAAGAACTCGGTGGAAAAGTGAGCAACAGCGTAAGCAAAAAAACCGATTATGTCGTGGTTGGTGAAAATCCTGGTTCAAAATATGACAAAGCAAGGCAACTTGGCGTCAAGATAATAACTGAAGAGGAATTTTTTGAACTTATCAAATAAAAATGGAGTAAAAAATGTATAGAATATTATTTTTAGCCCTTGCCATCGTAGTAAGTAATTCTTTGTTCTCGCAAACTTTACCCGGAAAATTTGGATTTGGTGTTGACCTTGGCGTTTCCATCTTTCAAGGGCAATCAAAGCCAGATGTTCAACCGATAGGAGACGCAAAAGTAAGATTGGGAATTTTTGATTTCTTTTCGGTCGCTGGAAAGTTTTCAGGTGGATGGGTTGGATTTAAGGACAAAAATACTAACTTAAGAAACTGGTCTACAGTTATAGCGGGTGAATTGCAAGGTGAATTTCATATAGTTCCAAGAAGCAAATCAGATGCATACTTTTTTATCTCAGCTGGGCTAATTCATTACCAGCCCAATATATCCAATTATATGGGTAAAAACACGCCAACAGTTGGATTTGGGCTCGGATTAAATATGTATGTAAGACATTTTCTTTCAATTGATTTTTCAGCCTCTTATAACTTAACAACGAGAGGTGACCTTGATGGGGATTCATCAACCAAAGATAAAGATGGATTTATAGCTTTAAAGGTTGGGCTTTCATATTACTTTTATGATAAAGAATATGTTCGTCAGGCATACATAAGGGGCAGAAGATCAAAGTGAAAAGTTTAAAATGTTAAAAGACATCCTTCAAAAGACGATCATTGCGTTTGCGAAGTTAAGAAGTGAAGTTAAAGGGAGAAAAATTGTTAATTTCACGCAAGCATTTCAACGGGCAAGATACATTGTTGTCATAATGCCAAGGAAGACCGAGCAGTTTCTGACCGCGTATGAGATG
>JBKBWH010000345.1:0-1592 GCA_046289115.1 Candidatus Kryptonium sp. | reverse complement strand
TGAAATTTATCACTTTGATATTTATTATCTGGTCAAAGAGAAGCTGAAGCTTTCAAGAAATACTCTCGAAAACGCCTGCGCTTTAGTTGGGATAAAAGGCAAAAACCATGTTGACATGCCTAAATGGAGAAAAGCCAGGTATGGAGATGAGCAATCCTTGAAATATGTTGTAGACCACTGTAAGCGTGATGTCTCAATATTAAGTAAACTGCATGACAAGCTGATTGGCTTCTCAAAACACACTAAAAAGTCAGTATAGGGGATTTAAGCATGAACGAAGACGGTTATAAAGTAACGACAATATTATCGTATGAAAAAGTGTCTGGTGTGTGGGTTTGCAAAGTGAAAATTATTCAAAGCAAGAAAACAGGCAGTGGTAATTGGGACGAGCGGGAAATAGAGGCTGTTGAGATTGCAAGAACATTTAACTCCGTTGAAGAATCGCTTGTTATGGCAATGGTTTCTGTGACAGAATATCTTTCCGCTGTAAATGGTGATTTGTTTAAGCAAATGGAGGACTACGATGAAACTTTGGATTCATAAAATCCCTAATACGCAAATTATCTTTATAAAGCAAGAGCAACCAGCTACCTTTTTTATTTCCGCCCAAAACGGTATCCTTATAAGCGTTGAAATGCTTTTATCCATCTTGACTTTTCTTGTTAAAATGGGTATAATACCTATAGCAAGGATTGAAGGTCTGCTTGAGGATTGTAAAGAATACTAAAGGAGGTTAGATATGCGTATCAAGGGTTTTCGCCGCGGTAACCGCAAGGAGGACAAGCAGCGTAAAGTAAAGCGGATTAGAATCGATAAGAAGAGAAGAACTAACTATAACTTGATTATTAAAAAGCAAGAATCCGACGATGAATAAATGCCCAATTTGTAACTCTTGCCTTGAAAACATTTTATTTGACGATAGCCTTTATAAATTTTGCTTGCTATGTGAAGAGGTTTATAGCAAGGATGGGGTTAATGTAAGTGGGAAAATTTTTAACGATGGCGGCGTTGAAACCACTTACAAAGAGGCAGTTACATCTATTTTTGAATCATGCGGGAGGCTATTTCATGGGCGTTCTAAAAGACCTAGTAGCTGAAGACTTTGGTGTTACTGGAACTGATAGGTGGTTTAAGGCTATTGAACATGATAGCCTTGTTGTTGACAATTATCGAGATATTTTTTTCTGGAATTCTAGAGGACTGGCTGGTGACGCATTAGAGTATCTCACGAAAGTTAGGGGTTTGTCCTATAGAAGTGCAATAGAAATTTTAAAAAGCAAGCAATCTGCTAAGGCTTTTTTATCTCTGGATTTGGATACCAGTAGGAAAGAGAAAGAATCAGAAATCGTTATTAACCCGAATTTAGTGGAAATTTTTCACGAAAACGGGGAAATAAACGATACTTCTTATTGGGATAGACGTGGTATCAAGCCAGAATTCAGAAAAGCATTTAAACTTGGCTTTAACGGTGAGTTTTTCACAATCCCTCTATATGACCTTGCGGGCAATTTTAGAAATTTTATGTTAAGAAGTGATTCTCCAAAGAGGATTAAACTATTTTATTCACTTCACGAGCATTACATTTTTAACAC
>JBKBWH010000344.1:0-1597 GCA_046289115.1 Candidatus Kryptonium sp. | reverse complement strand
GCTGCGCTCATAAACATTGCTTTTGTCGGTGACTTTAAATTTAAACTTTTAAGCGTATCAGTTTGAGAAATCCCAATGGATGTTATAAGCAAAGTTAAAGTTAAAATTTTTATCCTCATTTTGCCTGCTTTTTCACAGCTATTAGATCAATTTCTATTTTGACATCCCTTGGCAAACGCGAAACTTCAACGGTTGTTCTCGCAGGTGGAGAATTTTTAAAGTATTCAGAGTAAACCTCATTCATCCCTGAAAACTCGTTCAAATCTTTCATATAAACGGTAACCTTCACAACATCATCAAAAGTAGCTCCAGCCTCTTCAAGAATCGCCCTTAAATTTTCAAAGACTTGCCTTGTTTGTTCTCTTATGTCACCTTGAACAACTTGATTCGTTTTTGGATCAATCGGTATTTGACCCGCAGTGAAGATAAAATCACCAGCGATGATCGCTTGACTATAAGGACCTATGGGCTTTGGAGCTTTCTCGGTGTATACAACCTTCTTTTCCACTTTCCCTCCTGATATTGTTAGAAGAAATGAAAGCAAAATAAAAAGTGAAGTCAAAAATGCTAACTTCATAATTTTTATTTTGAGTGTTTTTCTATTATCTCAAAAAGTTCAAGCAACCTCTCAAAATCATCGTTTGAATAAAACTCTATAATTATTTCACCCTTACTATTTCCGGTTTGTTTTATCCTAACCTGTGTCCCAAAAATCTTTTTCAACTTTGATTCAATATCCCTTATTCCAACTGATGAATGGGATTTTTTCTTCGGCGATTTATCTTCTAAATCTTTATCCTTAAGCAAATCCCTGACCACCTTCTCAACCTTTCTAACAGACCATCCTTGCTTTATAATTTTGTTCCATATCTCCACCTGTAGCTTTCTGCTTGGAATGTTAATTAAAGCACGGGCATGACCCATCGTTATCTCACCACGTTTCAAGCTTTCCTGAATCTGCTCAGGTAATTTTAACAATCTTATAAAGTTTGCCACCGTCGTTCTATCTTTGCCAATTTTCTTTGCTACCTCCTCCTGTGTATAGCCGAGCTCTTCGATCAACTTTTGATATGCCTTCGCAATTTCAATCGGATTTAGCTTCTCTCTTTGTATATTTTCAATCAAAGCAAGTTCAAGGAGTTCTTTTTCGGAGTCAACCTCAATTATATAAGCTGGGATATGTGTTAATCCCGCCTCTATAGATGCCCTCACCCTTCGTTCGCCCACAATGAGCTGATACATTCCCCCAACTAACCTTCTGACTGTTATAGGTTGAATCACACCTTTTTCAATTATCGATTGTTTAAGTTCTTCAAGCGATTCCCTGTCAAAGTTTTCGCGTGGCTGATGCGGATTTGGTTTTATTTTAGATATCTCTATTTTGGCTATGATACCAATAGATTGACCGTCATCAAAGCGTAAATCTTTCGAATCAAGGCTGATCTCACGCGTTGCGGAACGCGGAATTAAAGCATCTAATCCTCTACCCAACCTTTGCTTACTCATGGTTGCTCTTTGTCATTTCTTGTTTTTGAATTCCTTTGGATTTTTCTAATTTTTCATTTCTCTTTATTATCTCCTCCGCAACCATTGCATA
>JBKBWH010000343.1:0-1619 GCA_046289115.1 Candidatus Kryptonium sp. | reverse complement strand
ACAATCGGTGAGAAAAGATATCCTACTCTTAACCCAAGCACCCAGTGGCGAGGAATAAAATCAACTCCGCCCGAAATATCAACTATAAAAGCGGAAAAATTTGCATTAAAAGCACTTGGATTTGAAATCCCTCCTTCAAAATCAGATGTTTTTCTCTCAAAAGTTTTTAAATCTAAACCACCTCCACCAAGTCCAAGCATTGGATAAATTAGTAAATTGTTAGTTTGATAAGCAACATATCCAACTTTAAAAAATCCAGCACCTCCCGAGAGAACAGAACGATAATTCCCTTTGTCCTGTTTTTGAGCTATGAAACCAAATCCTTCACCCCCAATCATAAAATTGCCCAAAATAGCAAAACCGCCACCACCAGTTGCAAATAAAACATTTTTGAACTCCGCTCGATTTTTCCCACTCAAGACTTGATTTAATTTTTCAAAATTTAAAAAATTAACACCAACATTGAAGTATCCGATACCGCCATAAAGGCGATCCTGCGAATTTGCACCCGCAAAGGACAAAAATAAAATAAAGACTACAGAAAATATCTTCCTCATTTTTCCCTCCTATTTTTTTGTTTTTAAATTACTTCACATTGAGAATCTCCCTTAAAATCTTGACATAATTTTCAAAGGCTTTCCGACCTTTTGTAGTAAGTGATATATATGTCTTCGGTCTTTTGCCCTCAAATGTTTTTCTTATCCTTACATAACCAGCTTCTTCAAGCTTTGTAAGATGGGACGATAAATTCCCATCCGAAAGTTCAAGCAGTTCCTTCAAACTCACAAACTCAATTTCCTCACCTTCACCCAAAGCATAAAGTGAAGCTACAATTTTTGTTCTAGTCGGCTGATGAATTATTTCATCAAGATGAGTTATCATTTTTGATATCCCACTTTTTATTTAGATAAATTCCTCCACCAACACCAGCAACTAGCCAGATTAAAGCTATTGCAAAGCTAAAAATTTTTTGAAGAAACAAACCACTTAAAATTGACGCTGCCGAAATCAAAATTCCAATAATTGCTAGCTCTTTTCCAATCATAATCCCCATCAAAACATACCCCAACATCGCAAAATTAAGAAAGAAAAGCGAAATTTGAATTCCTGTCAACGAAACTTCACCTATCATTTCAACAATACCAAATATAATAATCGCATAAAGAAGAAGAGAAAGCCACATTAAACCAATATAAGTCCCTATATAAGCCCCTTCCAGAGAATTCACACCCGCCCTTATCATCTGCCTTACTTGATTGATCGTTATCAAAATCGTCCCTGCTGAGCCAACCAGCACAGCAACATTCCAAAGGAAGCCATATTTAGTTATTCCAACAAGCATTCCACCCGCAAACAGTACAAAACCCCATAAAATCAAATAATCCCCCGTCCTCCTTCTTCCTAAAGCAATTCCAATTCTTCTAAATGCCTCACTTAACTCCATAGCCGCATCCCGTTCGGTGTAATTTATTTTTTTCTCCATAGCACATCTCCTATATTTGTTCTACAAATTACTTTGCATTACAAAGTAAATATAATAAATGAAAATTTAAAAGTCAAGTCTATAAATCCAAAAAAATCTGAAAAATTAAAGCCCAACATAAAATTCTCCCCTCCAG
>JBKBWH010000342.1:0-1636 GCA_046289115.1 Candidatus Kryptonium sp. | reverse complement strand
AGCGATGGCAAGTGGCATTGTGTTATGATAGCTGTAAATCAACCTGGCGATGTTTTAAAGTTTTATGTCGATGGTGATAGGGTTGATGAAATTTTTATACCGAATTTATCACAGTTTGAAATAAATCGTCCAAGTGTAAAGATTGAAAAGGGATTGATCGATGAAGTCCTTCTTTCTAAATCTGTTAAACCTGAGTTTGCGGAGCGTCTCTGGCGTTATTTTGTTAAGGTTGACACCGATGTGGTTTTCTTTTTAAAGTTTGAAAATGAGGAGGTAAATGTAATTGGAAGTGTAAACAATATTGAGATGAACGCTGTTAAATTTGTTCCATCATCAGCACCAATTTATTCCCCCGGGATAAAAGTTACTGCAGAGTTAAAAGAGGGCAAAATCAGTATAAGTTGGGAAGTGAAAGACCCTGGGTTCGTGGCGAGGTTCATCCTTGAAAGAAAAATTAAAGATGAGCAATTTCAACCAATTTATCAAACTTTAGCATCTGATCTCAATAAATATACATTTGTTGATCTGGATGTTGAAGATAATTCTGTTTACTTTTACAGGGTTAAACGAGTTAACAAAGATGGCAGTTTTGAATTTTCAGATGAGATTAAAGTTGGGGTTGGCTTGAAAAAAGACTTTGAAATTATCGGCAATTTCCCAAATCCATTTAATTCCGAGACGAAGATAATTTATACTCTTTTCAACGATACCTATGTTAAACTTACCGTTTATGACATCGTTGGGCGTGAGATCGCAGTTTTAGTGGATGGATTTCAAAATGCAGGAAAACATGAGGTTTCATTCAATCTTGGGAACATAAAAGTGGATGAGATTACAAGTGGGATTTACCTTTACAAGCTTCAAACTCAAAGAGGCTATGAGATAAGAAAAATGGTAGTTATAAAGTGATCGTGCGTCTATTAATCTTACTTTTGCCTTTTTTACTCTCCTGCTCCGCTTCAAAATATACTGCTGGTATCAAAACGATGATTGAACTCAAAGGTGAATGGAAGTTTAAAATTGATCCCGATGATGTTGGGCTTTCGCAATTTTGGTATTCTTCTAACTTTGATAGGAGCGATTGGGCGACCGTGGAAGTTCCGGATTTCTGGGAGAGGTATTCAAACTTTTCAAATTACGATGGAATTGCATGGTATTATAAAAGTTTTGAAGTAAAACAAATTGATAAGCGAAAAAAATACGCAATTCTTTTCGGTGGGGTTGATGATGACTGTGGGGTTTGGTTAAATGGTGAATTTGTCGGCGAACATCGTGGATATAGCGATGAATTTTATTTTGATGTAACGAAATTTTTAAAACAGGGGCTGAATGAACTCGTCGTGATGGTAATTGACCATGGCGGACCCGGTGGGATTTATAAACCAGTGGCAATAGTTGAGTATTCTGAAATTGAAGAACTTTTGAAAGGGAAGTTCTATTATAAAAATGCAAGGAAAAGTGAGGAATGGGTTAAGGATGCAATTATTTATGAGATTTTCCCAAGAGCTTTTTCTGAAAAAGGAACATTTAAAGAGATAGAGCGTGAAATTCCACGGCTCAAAGAGCTTGGGGTAAATGTGATCTGGTTGATGCCAATTCATCCAATTGGTGAGGTCAAAAGAAAAGGAACCTTGGG
>JBKBWH010000341.1:0-1645 GCA_046289115.1 Candidatus Kryptonium sp. | reverse complement strand
TGTACATGAGTTAACAGAAGAATCATTTGAAGAGGGATTTGGATTTGATGGTTCAAGCATCCGTGGGTGGAAAAGCATAAACGAAAGTGATATGCTTGTAATTCCAGATCCGACCACCGCCTTCATTGACCCGTTTATAGAAGTTCCAACAATAAGTTTAATTTGTGATGTCTATGATCCTATCACGAAAGAAAAATATGAAAGATGCCCTCGCTATATCGCTCAAAAAGCCGAGGCATATTTAAAGTCAACAGGGATTGCTGATACGGTTTATTTTGGACCCGAAGCAGAGTTTTTCATTTTTGACGATGTTCGGTTTGATCAAAACGCGCATGAGGGATATTACTATATTGATTCAATTGAGGGGCAATGGAATTCAGGAAGGGATGAAAAACCGAATCTCGCTTATAAGCCGAGGTATAAAGAAGGCTATTTCCCGGTTCCACCGACTGATTCGCTCAATGATATAAGAAACGAAATGGTTTTAATTATGGAACAATGCGGTTTGGAAGTTGAAGCTCAACATCATGAGGTGGCAACGGGTGGACAATGCGAAATAGATTTTCGCTTTGCACCACTTGTAAAATGTGCTGATAATCTTTTGATCTTCAAATATATCGTCAAAAATGTTGCGCGAAGACATGGCAAGACAGCTACTTTTATGCCGAAACCGTTGTTTGGTGATAATGGTTCTGGGATGCATTGTCATCAAAGTTTGTGGAAAAATGGTCAGCCTTTGTTTTACGGGAATGGATATGCAAACTTAAGTGAAATTGCACTTTACTATATCGGTGGAATTTTAAAACATGCTCCAGCTTTGTGCGCCTTCACAAATCCAACAACGAACTCGTATAAGCGCCTTGTCCCGGGATTTGAAGCTCCGGTGAATCTTGCATATTCACAGAGAAATAGAAGCGCTGCAATTCGCATCCCAACTTATTCATCAAGTCCAAAGTCGAAGAGAATTGAAGTGAGATTTCCAGATGGTTCTTGTAATCCATATCTTGCTTTTTCAGCGATGTTGATGGCTGGAATTGATGGAATTATAAATAAAATCGACCCCGGTGAGCCACTTGACAAAGATATCTACGCCCTTCCACCTGAGGAACTTAAAAATATTCCTTCAACCCCTGGTTCACTTGAAGAAGCATTGAAGGCTCTTGAAAAAGATCACGATTTTCTTCTAAGAGGTGATGTCTTTACGGAAGATGTTATAGAAGCATGGATAAAATACAAATGGGAAAAAGAGGTTAACCCAGTGCGCATGCGCCCCCATCCGTATGAGTTTGTGCTTTATTTCGATGTGTAGATCGCGATTTTTGATTGCGACTAATCTTGTTGCGAAGTGTTGGCGGAGAACCTTGGGGGGTGATAACAGTTCAAAAATTTGTTGACAAATATAAAAAAGTATGATATAATATTCCCAAATGAAATTATCAGTTTGGGCTAAAAACCAGGGGATTTCGTATAAAACGGTGTGGAGATTATGGAAGATTGGGAAGTTGCCAGTTCCAGCAGAACAATTACCGACAGGGACAATTATTGTCAAAGAACCTGAAGTAGATGAAAAAAATCTTGCCCTAACAGCTCTTTATGCTAATGCTGCTGGAAGAAGAATTATTGGTGTTGATAAAACTGAAATGAA
>JBKBWH010000340.1:0-1646 GCA_046289115.1 Candidatus Kryptonium sp. | reverse complement strand
ATGTTATCGAAGAATTTAAAATAAAAATAAATATTTCTAAACTAAAACAGATTTTAGACGAAACTTTTACTAATAAAAAATGGTTTGAATTTGATGAAGATAAAAAAACTTATTCCTTGAATGACAAATATTCAAAAAAATTTAAATATAAATGAAGAAAGAATATGTCGTCGCCGTTGACAAACACAATCGTAAACTTGGCAAAATAGAGAAATTAAAAGCACACCGTAAGGGCATACTACACCGAGCTTTTTCTATTTTCATTTTTGATTCAAATGGGAATTTAATTCTGCAAAAACGTGCCGAAAATAAATATCATTCGCCTCTCTTGTGGAGCAACACATGTTGTGGACACCCGAGACCAGGGGAAAGAACTAAAACCGCAGCTATAAGAAGATTAAAAGAAGAGCTTGGAATCAAATGCGAAATCAAAAAATTTGGCACAATAATATACAAGCTTGAGGTTGGGGATTTAATTGAACACGAGTTAAACACCCTCTTCTTTGGATTTTACACCGGCAAAATAGAACCAAACCCCGATGAGGTCGCAGATATAAAATTTGTTAAATTGGATTCCTTACTATCGGATGTAAAACGAAATCCAAAACTTTACACGCCATGGTTTCACTTGATTTTAAACCATTATTCAAAAGAACTGATGAAAATTCAGAAAAAATCTAAGGTTCAATTTCATACTTAATCCCAGTGCGATTTGCAAGCTTTTCAAACACCTCGGGGAGTTGAGTTAATTTGAACTTTCCAGTTATAATTTCAACAATCTTATCCGAATTATCACTTAAAAACTCATAAGCTGATCTCACATCTTTTGATGTAAAATGAAAAACTCCTTTAACCGTTATTTGATCATAATGAAGTTTCGTTGCGTCAAATTTTACTTTTGTCTCTGCGGGCACACCACCAAACAAAATCACCTCGCCACCTTTTGCTACCACATCAATGCTCTTTTCCCAAACATCCGGTTTACCTGTGCATTCAATCACCAGATTCGGTCCCACCCCAGATGTAATTTCTTTTAATTTGTCCCCCAAGTCAAATTCAGCAACATTTACAACTTCATCCGCCCCAAACTTTAGTGCAAGATTAAGTCGATCTGCGTGCTTCCCAGCCACAATGAGATGCAAATCGAAAAATTTTTTGATCACAAGGGTAAATAACAAACCAATCGCCCCATCACCAATTATCAAAACAGAATCATCCTTGCGAATGTTTATATTCCTTATTCCGTTCATCACACACGAAACAGGCTCAAGGAAAGATGCTTGGGCAAAGGAAAGAGTTTGGGGCTTTATAAACATATTCTTTTTAACAATTCTTGCTGGGACTCGGGCAAATTCAGAGTATGCTCCCAAAAAGATGTTATTAAATAAATTAACACACAAGTTCTCAAGTCCCCTCTTGCAATAATAACATTCACCACAAGAAGCGGAATTTGCAAACATAACCTCATCACCCTCTTTAAAGTTTTTAACCCCTGCTCCAACTTTGTACACAACGCCTGAGCATTCATGACCGAAAAGCATCGGAAATTTAAACTTTGGATGCCCCCTGAGATACATCTTTAAATCAGTCCCACATGTGAGAGCAGATTTCACCTTAACGATAACCTCTCCCTCCAACGGCTCTGG
>JBKBWH010000033.1:0-12872 GCA_046289115.1 Candidatus Kryptonium sp. | reverse complement strand
CTCTATTTCCTGATCTTTTTTCACAACCTCAGCGGGATGGCGAATTTTCTTTGTCCATGAAAGATCTGAGATATGAATTAACCCATCAATTCCAGGCTCAAGTTCGACAAATACGCCAAAGTTCGTGATATTTCTAACTATTCCCTTATGCTTTGAACCAACTGGATACTTTTCTTCAACTTTCTCCCATGGATCTGGCTCAAGACGTTTCATGCTCAATGAAAGTTTTCTACCTTCTTTGTCGAGGTGTAAGATGACCGCATCAACTATCTGCCCCATTGTCACAAATTGAGACGGATGTTTTATATGTTGTGTCCAGCTCATTTCAGAGATATGGATAAGTCCCTCTATTCCCTTCTCGATCTCTATGAATGCGCCGTAATCTGTAATTGCCACAACTTTACCTGTAACCTTTTGTCCAACTTTATATTTTTGGTCAATGTTATCCCATGGGTGCGGTTGAAGTTGCTTTAATCCAAGTGAAACACGTTTTACTTTTTCACCTGTTGGAAGCGTGACCTCGTCAACTCTTGTTACAACCATTTCAAGCTCTTGGTCAAGCTGGACAACTTCCGATGGATGGTTAACCCTTCCCCATGAAAGATCCGTTATGTGAATTAATCCGTCAATTCCATCCATATCAACGAATACGCCGAAGTCAACGATTGCTTTAACTGTTCCCCTAACTCTGTCACCAACTTTAACTGTTTCAAAGAATTTGCGTTTGCGTTCTTCAAGTTCTTTCTCAACAAGCGCTTTTCTGCTGACGACGACATTTTCAGCTGCTTGATTAATTTTTACAACTTTGCATTCAATTTCCTTCCCAACCCATGCGTCATAATCCCTTATAGGTTTGATGTCTACCTGTGAACCGGGCAAAAATGCAAGCAAACCATCAATATCGACGACGAACCCACCTTTAATTCGCTTTATAATTGTCCCTTTTAAGATTTCATCCTTTTCGAAAGCCTCATTTACCCTCTTCCAAACCCTAAGGAAATGAGCCCGTTTATGAGAGACAACGATCTGCCCCTCCTTGTCCTCGACTTTTTCAATACTGACATCAACTTTATCCCCAACCTTTAAAGCCTCGGGGTTTCTAAATTCATTTAGCGGAACAATTCCAGGGGATTTAAATCCGATGTCGATTATTACCTCGCCCCTTTCTCGATCGATTTCAATCACCTCACCTTCAAGGATGTCACCTTCAACGACTTTGCTAAGGGATTGCTCATAAAGTTTAAGTAATTTTTTCTGCTCCTCTTCGCTATATCCACCCTCGTTGTAAATTTTAATCTTATCCCCCTTTCTCTTTTTCAAATAGGATGTCACCGTTTCATGCTCATCTTCGGCAATTTGTGAAGCCATTTCTCGTTGCGTCGGATTTTGGTTTAAATTTTCAAAAATTTCTGCCATTAACTTTCTACCTCCTATTGTTTGATTTTTTGCGCCTGCGTGGAAAGTTAACGCCAAAAGCCATCCAAAACTCGTTAACTCCACACAGGCAGGTTTAACATTCCTTTACGATGGCTTTTGAAAACTCTCTTTTTGACCGTTAAATAAGTTTTCAATCGCTTTTTTAACTTCTTCCATCAACCATCGTGGAGTTGATGTCGCACCTGTAATTCCAATCGTCTCACAGTTTTTGAACCACTCAAGGTTTAACTCTTTTGGCATCTCTATAAAATAAGTTCTTTGATTCTCAGACTTGCAAACCTCATAAAGGACTTTTCCATTTGAGCTGTTTTTACCAGCGACGAAGATCACAACATCAACGCTTTTTGCAAACTCTTTCAATTTATCATCTCTATCTGAGACCTGCCGACAGATCGTATCTTTCGCAATGAATTCAACCGCCTCATCTTCGGGGTTTAACAGCACAAGCTCTTCTACCCTCTTTTCAAGCACCTCTTTTATTTTGTAAAATAAATCTTTTGACATTGTAGTTTGTGAGAACAGGACAACTTTTCCAGTCAAGGGAACTTTATCTATTTCTTCAAGCGACTTTATCACAATCGCATTTCCATCGCATTGACCGACGAGCCCGATCACCTCGGGATGCTCCTTTTTCCCAAATATCACAATGTGATATCCTTCAAGATAAAATTTTCTTATCCTGCTTTGAAGCTTTGTCACCACAGGGCAAGTTGCATCGACGATTTCAACACCATATTTTTTTGCAATTTCATATGTTGACGGCGGTTCTCCATGTGTACGAATCAACACTTTCGCATCTTTAACATTTTTTAGCTCCTCATGACTTATGGTGAACAAACCTTTCTCCTTTAATCTCTCAACCTCAACGGGGTTGTGAATTATCTCCCCAAGGGAGTAAAGTTTTCCCGAGGCGTTTAACTCCTTTTCAGCCATTTCAATTGCTCTCACAACGCCCCAGCAAAATCCAGCGTTTTTATCTATGATAACTTGCATTTTTACCTCAATTTGAATTTTGATTTATTAATTCGTACGCCTTCCTCAGGACAAGTTCCACTTGCTCCTCAATGGTTAAATTTGTAGTATCTATCTCAATGGCATCATCTGCTTTTTTCAACGGGGCAATTTCACGTTTTGAGTCAAGCTCGTCTCTTTCCTCAATTTCTTTTATCAGTTTTTCAATTTCAATTTTAAATCCTTTAGAGATCAACTCTTTTTGTCTTCTCTTTGCTCTTTCCTTTACATCGGCTGTCATAAAGATTTTTAAATCCGCGTTCGGAAAAACAACCGTTCCAATATCCCTGCCATCTATCACGACTCCGCCGTCTTTTCCGAGTTCGCGTTGTTTTTTAACCATTATATCTCTAACCTTTGGATGCGCACTTACAATGCTAACAAGCGATGTAACTTCCGGGGTTCTTATCTTATCAGTCACATCGCGGTCGTCAAGTATAACTTTAAGGTTTCCATTTTCGTAAACAAGATCGATTTTTGTATTTTCAGCAAGCTTTACAATCGAGTCTTCGTCACTTGGATCGACATTTGACTCAAGCACCTTAAGCGTAAGAGCTCTGTACATTGCGCCGGTGTCGATGTATGTATATCCAAGTTTTTGAGCCAAGAGTCGGGCAGTTGTGCTTTTGCCTGAGCCCGCAGGACCATCAATAGCTATTATTATCTTCCTCATTCCTTTGTAAGCTTCGAAACCATTGTCTTTCATGGCTTTTAAATATAAAAAATAAGCCTAAAATAAACAAACTGAAAAATTAACCGCCCTTATCATTGGCGCGTTTTTGCAGAACTTATTGCTGCGATAAATTCGCAGAATTTTTTGACTATGTTTTCAATTTTTATTAATTTAGCAATGATTTTGGTGTGAAAAATGTTTTGAAACGAAGTCTCATTTCTTGGCGTTATTGTAATGATAGACGAGAGTTGAGTTTGCGGAAGTTTTAAACACGGAAAATTTTTTAAATAAATGTTCAAAAATCTTAATGCTCAACAGAGATTATATTCTCGGCATCATTGAGAAAAGGCTTAACACGGGCGATACCCAGGGGGCAATAAAATTCATAGAGGCGCTGATTAAAGATAACCCCAACGATCTTGATGCTCTAAATTTACTTGCGATTGCCTATCGTTTGAAAGGAGATTTTAATGAAGCTATGCGCATTCTTAAAAGAGCATTAAAAATCGACCCGAATTATCCGGAAACTCGATACCATCTTGGGCTTCTTTATTATGAGCAGGGGGATTATCTCAAAGCGATTGGGGAATTTTACAAAGCGATCGAGAATTATTTGCCTTCCGAAAAAAGCTGGAAGTCTGATGCCTATGCTGCACTCGGTGAAACATTTTATAAACTCGGAATGATTGACGATGCAATTAAGTCATGGAAAACTGCGCTTGAGATTTATCCCAAAAATAAGCGTGCGAAGTATTACCTTAACAAAATTAAGGTCGGGAAGATCAGACGAGTTAAAAAACCAATACTTGTTTTCGATTTTCTGCGATTTAGCGATATGAAAATTGATGAATACCTTAAACAGAAGGGCAAGAGTAAGTTCGATTCTGAAAGAGAGTATAAACATGTGCTCAATAAGATTATCAATGCGTGGAATACTAATGTTTCAAAAGTTTCAGATAAGTTGAAAAGGATGACGGATAAGGAGAAGTTAAATTATTTCAGGTCGATAAAAATAAAGTTCTAATTTCGCTGTGGACCTTGGGCTTAAAGATAAAGTTGCAATAGTTACAGCATCAAGTAAGGGGCTTGGCAAAGCATGCGCATTTGGTCTTGCTCGTGAGGGTGCAAAGGTAGTCATTTGCGCAAGAAATGAGGATGATCTTCAAAAGGCAAAAACTGAAATTGAAAACAGCACAAACAATGAAGTTTTTGCAGTTCGAGCTGATGTCACAAAAAGTGAAGATATAAAAAATCTTGTTAAGGCAACAGTTGATAAATTTGGAACCGTACACATACTGGTCACGAACGCTGGCGGACCTCCAAGCGGTTACTTTGAAAATTTTTCCGATGATGATTGGCTTGGCGCCTTTAACTTAAACTTTATGAGCACTGTAAGATTGATAAAAGAGGTTTTACCATATATGAAAGCTCAAAGATGGGGTAGGATAATTAACTTAACTTCTGTCACTGTTAGACAACCGATAGATAACCTCATACTTTCTAATTCAATCCGTATGTCCGTTGTGGGTTTGGCTAAGACGCTTGCACTTCAACTTGCCAAATACAACATTTTAGTTAACAATGTCGCCCCAGGTTATACCCTTACGGATAGAGTTAAATATGTGATAGAGCAACGGGCAAACGAAACAGGCAAGACATTTGACGAGATTAAATCAGAACTTGCCAAGGATATCCCACTTGGGAGATTGGCGGAACCGGATGAGCTTGCGAATCTTGTTGTTTTTCTCGCCTCTGAAAGAGCAAGTTATATAACGGGCACCACAATTCCCGTCGATGGAGGTTGGATTAAGGGAGTTTATTGAAAAATGAAAATGGTTCGGTGATGAAAAGATTTCTCTTCCTTTTTCTTCTTTTGTTTTGTAATCTTTATGCCCAAATCGTAAGAGTCTCACCCTATGAAAAGTATGTTGACTCGATCAAGATAACCTTCTCCTGGAGAACGCTATCAGCCTCTGACTCAAGAGTTAAAATTGGCAAAACCCCAAACTTTGAACTTGGTGAATTTATTGACACAACAAAAACCAAAGACCATGAAATAACGATAACTGGACTTGAGCCCGCGACAATTTATTATGTCCAAATAGCCTCTTACGGCATTTCTAAAGATTCCATCCAATTTATTTCTTCAACTTCCTCTGATTCGAGATCAACCGGTAGGATAAATGTTTACTTTAACAAAAGTATTGATACAACCGTTAGCATTTGGCAAAAGGCGACGGGAAATGTCGACCTAAAAGCTAAGTTAATTGAGCGAATAAATCAGGCGAGATATTCAATTGATATTTGTATTTATAACTTTTCAGGCACAGTTGCAAGTCAAATCGCTGATGCTCTTGTCAATGCTAAAAATCGGGGTGTGAAGATTAGGTTTATAACTGAAAGAGAAAATTACAATCCATCTCGCGCTGGTTATTCAAAATTAATAAACGCCGGAATTCCAATTCTTGCTGACAATACCGATGGTTATATGCACAATAAGTTTGTTGTGATTGACTACAGAGATTCAAACTCTTGGGATAATGTTTGGGTTATAACAGGTTCGTGGAATTTTACTGATGAGGGTACAAATAGAGACTTTCAAAATGTGATAGAGATTCAGGATAGGGCTATCGCTGGGGCGTTTACCAAAGAATTTGAAGAGATGTGGGGAAGTTCGGGTGATTTGCCGGATACTTCTAAATCAAAATTTGGCGTAAACAAAACTGATAACACCCCCCATGTTTTTAATGTTAAAGGGAAAAGAGTTGAAGTTTACTTCAGCCCATCTGATGGAGTTGCCTCAAAGATAAGCAACGCAATAAATCAGGCAAATCATTCAATTTTTTTAGCACTTCTAACATTTACAAGCCAAACTCTTTCGAGCAAAATTTACGAAAGATATAGCTCTGGCGTTAGAAACATCAAAGGTATACTTGATAATAATACAGATCAAGGGAGCCAATATTCCTTTCTCGCTGGGTTTTCGGAAGTTTTGCTTGATACGGATAAAACGGCTTTGTTTCATCACAAATACTGTTTGATCGACCCAACGCATATTTATTCGGAACCAATTTTGATCACTGGCTCTTATAATTGGTCAAGTTCTGCTGAAACGAGGAATGATGAAAATATCGTTATAATTTATGACACGCTTACAGTGAATCTTTACCTTCAGGAATTTGTCGCAAGATATAAGCAAAATGGCGGAAGCGATGTGATCACATTTGTTCAAAAAGTTGAGAACGAGAACTTATCCTTTAGACTTTCACCAAATTACCCAAATCCATTTAACTCTGAGACAAATATAACATATGCAATTCCTTTTGATGGTTTTGTCAGTTTGAAGGTTTTTGATGTTCTTGGGCGGGAGGTTTTGTCAGTTGTGAATTCGTGCCAAACGGCGGGAGAGTATCGGTTGAATTTAAGATTTGATAGTGTTAATTTAAGTTCTGGAGTTTATTTTTATCGTCTTGAACTTTATGGCTTGGGACGAAAATTATCGGATACAAAAAAGATGATCGTTATAAAGTAACTCATCAGCTGTGGAGAAAAATTTACCATACGATGAAATAAGAAGGCGCTTTATTGAGTCAAATGATTTCAACGAAATTTTTGATGCAGTTGAAGAAGCAATAAGACAAAGAATTGAAGATGTTGAGCTTTATAGGTTGCTTTTCTGGAACAATTCGCTTTCCGCTGAAGCAATAGCTATGTTCGGTGAGAAGATCGCAAATGAGTTTCCTGCAATAGCATATGATGTTTATATGTGGCTTGCAAGTGTTTTTGAGACTGTGTTCTCAAAGTATGATAATTACGAAGGTGCTTTGAAGTTTTATAAAAAAGCATCACAGGTTAAGCCCCAGGAGATCGATCCGTATCTTGATGCTGCGGATTGCTATGACCCTGACCTTAACATTCCACCCGCTGAATCTTTGATTGAGTTTTTGCTTGAGGGTTTAAAACATGTTAGAACCTCAAAACCAATTTATCAAAGATTGTGCGCTTTACATAAAGCTATCGGAAATGAGGAGATGGCGAGATATTATGAACAAAAGATAAGAGAGATTTGAGCAAGGTTGATTTACGAGGATATTTAAGCATAGTGACCGCAACTTTATTTTGGGGACTTTCAGCAACAATAGCGAAATTTCTATTTAAGCATGAGGTCGATCTTCTAACGCTTGTGCAGATGAGATCCACACTTTCCTTCATAGTTTTATTTTTTGTCCTTTTTGCATTTAAAAGGGAATATGTAAAAATTTCAATAAGCGATATTCCTCACTTTGTCTTGCTTGGGATAATCGGTATTGCCGGTTCAAATTTTACATATTATTTCACCTTAAATGAGATAAATGTTGCAACGGCGATAATAATGCAGTATACCGCCCCTGTTCTTGTAGTTCTATACGGAGTTTTATCGGGGAGTGAAAAAATTACATTTGTTAAGATAATTTCAGCATTTCTTTCACTTGCTGGGTGTTCGCTTGTCGTCCGAATCTTTGATTTACAATTTTTAAATTTAAGCAGGCTTGGGATTGTAAGTGGTATCGCCTCGGCGTTTTGCTGGGCATTTTTTAATGTTTATGGAAAGAAGACCAGCTCAAAGTATAACATCTGGGGTAATCTAACCTTTGCGTTGATGTTTGCTGGAATTTTTTGGCTTCTGATCAATCCACCTTGGAAGATTTTTAACTCGGGTTATTCGGCAAATGATTGGCTTATATTCCTCGCCTTTGCGATGATCTCCGTGTTATTTCCTTACTTTTTCTATTTCAACGGCTTAAGATATATTTCTTCATCTTCGGCAATAATTACAAGCACACTTGAGCCTGTTGTTGCAATTGTCTCAGCATGGATAATCGTCGGAGAAAAATTAGCCTTGATCCAAATTGTCGGTTCAATTCTTGTTTTAACATCCGTATTTTTGTTGCAATTAAAAAGAGAGGTAAATTAAAAAATTAAGAAATGAAGCGGTAAAGCGAGTTTGCTGATGAAATTTTAAAGACATTGGCGAATGTTATAATACATTGAGAGATGCGAAATTAAAGCCTAAAATTTTGGAGAAAGTTTTTGAACGGCTTGAAAAATAAAAAGATTAAATCATGTTAGTTGACACTCATTCGCATATTTACTGGGACAGCTACAACGATGATAGGGATGAAATGCTAAAGAGGGCGATTGATTCTGGCGTTAAATATATAGTTTGCCCTGGGACGGACATTGAAACAAGCGTGAAAGCGATTGAACTTGCAGAAAAATATGATTTTGTCTACGCAGCTGTTGGTTTTCATCCCCATGACGCTGTAAAAGCCGAGGAGAAGGAACTTGAAAAGATAGAAGAGTTAAGCCATCATCCAAAGGTCGTAGCAATAGGTGAAATTGGACTTGATTTTTACTACAATTTTTCGCCGAGGGATAAGCAAATTGAGGTTTTTAGAAAGCAGATTCAAATCGCAAAGAGACGGAATCTTCCTATCATAATCCACAATAGGGAATCACACAGAGAAATTTTTGAAATTCTTGAGTCTGAGATCGACGATAAATGGACTGGGTTTGGAAAGCTTGCGGATGGAAAATTACCACCGCCACGTGGGGTTTTCCATACATTTAGTGGAACTGTCAAGGATGCTTGGAGGGCTATAAATCTTGGGTTTTACATCTCAATTTCTGGGGTTATAACCTTTAAAAATGTGGGCAAATTAATTGAGGTTGTTAAAGAAATTCAACCCGAGCATTTGCTTGTTGAAACTGACTCCCCGTTTCTTGCACCTCATCCGTTTCGTGGAAAGAGGAATGAACCGATGTATGTTAAGTTTGTGGCTGAAAAAATTGCCCAAATTCAAGGTTTTACAGTTGAAGATATTGAAAGAGCGACAACTTTTAATGTCTATCGTCTTTTTAGAATTGGACCTAAACCTGAACCAAAGATTGCTTATAAAATCAGAAATTCACTTTGTCTCAATGTAACTTTACGTTGTAATGCTGACTGTGTTTTCTGTGATAGAAAGGGTGAGGCGATAGTTAAAGGTTATTTCCTTAAGATCGATCGTGATCCAACGGCGGAGGAACTTATTAAGGAAATTGGTGATCCTAAAAAGTATGATGAGGTTGTCTTTGTTGGGTATGGTGAGCCGACGATACGGCTTGATGTGGTTAAAGAAGTTGCAAAATATGTAAAAGAGCATGGAGGCAAAACACGGCTTGATACCGATGGACATGGAAATTTGATCAACAAAAGAAATATCGTCCCAGAGCTTGTCGGTTTAATTGATGTTATGTCGATTAGTTTAAACTCGCTTGATCCAGAGGAATACGGCAGATTAATGAATATAGATGGTGAGAAATTTCATCGGGCGATGATTGAGTTTGCCAAGGAGTGTAAAAAATATGGGATTGAAACGATTATGACAATAGTCGGGATAGATGGGATTGATGTTGAAAAGCATAGAAAATTTGTTGAAGAGGAACTTGGAGTAAAATTTAGATTTAGACCATTGTTTTAATATGCCAAGCATATTTGACATACTTGGACCTGTGATGATAGGTCCATCAAGTTCGCACACGGCTGGTGCTGCAAAGCTTGGTTATATTGCGCGACAGCTTCTTGGGGCAGAGCCAAAGCAAGCTGAGATAACCCTTTACAATTCTTTTGCAAGAACTTATAAAGGGCATGGAACGGATAGAGCAATCATAGGTGGAATTTTGGGTATGAAACCTGATGATGAAATGTTAAGAAATTCGCTTGAAATAGCGAAGGAGAAAGGACTGAGATATGAATTTAAACTTATAATGAAAGCCCCCAAGCTTCATCCAAATTCAGCAAGGATAAAGTTATTTGATTCAGATGGAAATAAAATTGAAATGGTCGGTTCATCTCTTGGCGGGGGAAGAATTGAAATCGTTGAAATTGAGGGATTTAAAGTTAGTTTTTCTGTTATGACGCATACTATTGTTATAATAGCGGATGATATACCGGGTAGCATCGCTCATATAAGTGGGGCGATCGCAGAGAAAAATATAAACATTGCAAATATGTTTGTGTCAAGGGAAGAAAAGCTTGCAAATATGATAATCGAGGTTGACCAAGATGTTCCACCGGAGGTTTTGGAAAAAATTCGTTCTTTCAAATGGGTTCATTATGTTCGGTTGGTTGAACCAATTTTATAAAAAATTTTCGGAGTTGAAGTCATGGAGATAAATTCTTTTGGCGATATTTTAAGGTACGCTCAGGAGATGAAAATAACCATTCCAGAGGTAATGATTGAATATGAGATCAGAAAAACTGGGAAAACTCGGGAACAAGTTATTGAAGGTGTTCGAAAAATTTTAAATGTCATGATAGAGTCAGTTAATAACGGTTTAACTCGCGATGTTAAATCTCCGAGCGGTTTACTTAACAATTTTGCAAAAAAGGTTTATAATGCGAAGATAAACGTTTTAACTCTTAATTTTCAGAAAGCTATTGCAAGGGCTATGGCTGTGAGCGAAGTTAACGCATGTATGGGAAGGATTGCAGCAGCTCCGACCGCTGGTTCATCCGGGATTATGCCGGCAGTTATAACAACGATGATAGAGGAACATGGGATTAGTGAAGATAAAGCAATTGAGGGATTGCTTGTTTCTTCTGCGATTGGCTTGTTGATAGTTAAAAACGCTTCCGTTGCTGGTTCCGAAGCTGGATGCATGGGGGAAACGGGAAGCGCAGCAGCAATGGGAGCTTCGGCTATTGTTTATCTTTTGGGCGGAGATAATAAACAAATTGAAAGTGCTGCTTGCTTCGCAATTCAAGGAGCTATGGGTTTAGTTTGCGATCCGATTGCAGGACTTGTTGAGATTCCGTGTATCTTCAGGAATGCCATAGGAGTTGCAAACGCTTTCACATCTGCTCAAATAGCTTTGTCCGGTGTCGAATCAGTGATTCCGCTTGATGAAGTTATACTTGCGATGAACGAGGTCGCGGAGTTGATGTCACCTAAACTTAAAGAGACAGCACAAGGAGGACTTGCAAGTACGAAAACAGCAAGGGAAATTCAAAGAAGGTTTATTTATCAAATTGACATAGGGAAATAAATTTTTTGCTTAAATGACATTTTTAAATCCAACTTTTTTATTTGCGCTTTTTGCTTCAGCGATACCTGTTTTAATTCACCTTTTTAACCTTCGAAGGTTGAGGACGGTTGAGTTTAGCAGTGTTAAATTTTTAAAAGAATTGCAACGCTCGAGAATTCGCTCTTTAAAAATAAAGCAGATAATTCTTTTAATCGTTCGCGTCCTTGCGATTGTTTTCCTCGTTTTGGCTTTTTCAAGACCTGTGATAAAGGGCTACTTTTTTAATCCAATCGTTGCGGGACAAGCAAAGAGCAGCGTTGTTATCATTCTTGATAACACATTGAGTATGGCTTCAATTGATGAAAAAGGTAGATTTATAAACCAAGCCAAAGCAATCGCCCAAAGAATTACGGATCTTTTAACCGAGTCAGATGAATTTGCCTTAATTCGCCTATCCGAAATTCCAGAAGTCGCAACCGGTGGCTTTGTGCATAATACCTCATTTTTAAGGAAACTTATTGATGAAACAGAATTCACATACACGCATAAAAAGCTTGCCGACGCTTTTGCTGTCGCGGGTGAAATTATTGAAAAAGCAAAAAATTTAAATCGCGAAGTTTATGTCATATCTGATTTTCAAAAAGGTGAATTTGCTTTAGGGGATACAATTAATCGCAAAAGTAAATTGCCACCCGATGTTCGAGTTTTTATGATAAATGTCGGTGAATTTATGGGGCAAAACTTTTCGATCGATAAAGTTGATGTTAAGAATAGAATAATTTTCCCGGGTCGAGTGCTTGAACTTGAAACAACTGTCTCAAATCATAGTCAAAGTAATGTGTCAAACTATGTCGTCAGCATTTTCTTGAACGGAAGAAGAGTTGCACAAAAGGGCGTTAATCTTAAGCATCAATCATCACAAACGGTTAATTTTAACATTTTAACAGAAGATTTGTCGGGGTTTGTGGATGGATTTGTTGAAATTGAGGACGATAACTTTAACTTTGACAACAGAAGATATTTTACGCTCTTTATACCATCAGAGGTAAAAATTTTGCTCGTTGGCGATGATGATAACCTAAGGTTTATCAAACTTGCTTTTTCGACCGTTCAAGAAATTTATAAAAAATCATTTTTCAAGTTAACTCAGGTTTCGCCTCAGTCAATTTCTCAAGTTAATTTTTCTGATTTTGATGTGGTTTTCCTTGTGAAGCCATCTCAGATTGAAATTGAAACATCAAGAAGGTTGAAAAATTTTATATCCGGTGGTGGAGCGCTAATTTTGTTTGTTGGTGGTAATGCGAACTTTAAAAATCTTAATCAAAGTTTTAATGCAATTTTTGAATTGCCCGAATTTGATGGGGTTGTAAAGCAAAGGATGCTCTTTTCAAGGATTGATCTAAATCATCCAATTTTTGAAGGTGTATTTACGGAGGCACCCCGAAAGTTTGATTCACCTGAGTTCAGAGAATATGTCAGGTTCAAGACAAATTATGGCTTTAGAACTGTAATTGAATTTACAGATGGGAATCCGTTTTTGATTGAGAAAAATTGGAATAATGGAAAAATTCTTGTTTTTACATCTGAACCTACAGATAAAACATCCGACTTACCTTATAAGGGGATTTTTATACCGCTTGTTTTTCAATCCGTCTTGTACACTGTTGCTCCGTCCAGCCTAAAGGCAGAATATACAATTGGT
>JBKBWH010000339.1:0-1673 GCA_046289115.1 Candidatus Kryptonium sp. | reverse complement strand
TCTACCTCAATTTCTATCCCAAGCTGAAGTTTTATCAAATCCTCTTGATTTATTTTTTTGTTAAGTTTTACGATATATGTCTTTGGAACTTTTGATTCTGGGTTTGTGATAAAATCTGCAAATCTATTATCGTTTGTCAAAAGTAAAAGTCCACTTGTGTTTTTATCGAGTCGTCCAACCGGTGCAATCCATGTGTTCAACTTAACAATATCGTAAATTGTTTTTCTATTAAGTTCATCTCTTCTCGTCGTTACCACTCCTTTTGGTTTGTTTAGAACGATGTAAATTTTTTCTTTTTGTTTTAGTTGTTTTCCATCCACTGCGATTTTGTCTCTTTTTAGATCAACCCTAAATGATGGATTTGTTATAATTTTTGAGTTAACGCTTACTTTTCCTTGTGTTATAATTTTTCTTGCTATAGTTCTTGACATATATCCAAGCTTTGAGAGCGCTCTTTCAAGCGATACTCCCTTTTTCATGTCATCTTAGATATTTGATTAAGACGAAACCAAGTATCAATAAGATTACAAATGCGATCGTGAGCCAGTCAAAATATTTATCGATAAATTTTTTCACCTTTGGACCAAACAAATAGATCATTCCGCCAACGAGAAAAAACCTCGCTGGTCTACTTAAGGCGGATGCAAGCACAAGGGTTGAGAAATTAACTTGGAAAGCACCCGCTGCTATTGTAAAAACTTTATATGGGATCGGTGTGAAACCAGCGATCGCAATTGCGATGAAGGCATTTTTATCGTACATCGTTTTCACTGTGTCATATTCATTTTGAAGGTGATAAAATTCAATTATCTTTTTGCCGATAAGCTCATAAAATTGGAATCCTATCAGATATCCAAACATCCCACCGAGAACAGAGCCAATGGAACATATCAAAGCGTATCTCAAGGAAAGATTTGGTTTCAAAAGCGCTATCGCAATTAAAAGAACATCTGGCGGTATGGGAAAAAATGAGGATTCTGCGAAAGCAATTATGAACAGTGCAAGCCCAGCGTAGGGTTTTTGGGCAAAGTTCTCAACCCAGCCTTTTAATTCAAACAAAATCTTTGAGATTTTTCGCATCAATAACTTTTGGTTTTTTATGATTTGAAACAAATTAAAAATGTTAAATCTGAAATTCAAGTTAATAAAAAATTGCAACAGTTCGTGAATTTGCAAAAATTGGCTTGTTTTGTTAAGTTTATCAAAAAGTGAGGTCATCATGGTCAAGATAAAAGCGAGTGAAAACGGACCTTATTTGATTGAAATAGAGAGCGGGAAATTTGAAGTTGAAAGGGATGCTGAAAAGGAACTTATAGAGAAGAAAACAATTGCCCTTTGCAGATGTGGCGGTTCTGAGAATAAACCCTTCTGCGATGGAACTCATAGAAAAATTGGTTTCTCCGCAAAGGGTGCAAATATAGAGATAGTCGAAGTTTCAAAAAAGATGTAAGCCCTCTCAGGTTAGCAGCATAAAGGTGGAATTTGAATTAAAGTTAATTAAATTTTTTTAAACTTTATGCGATCGTTACTTGAACTCAAGCCTTACATTTTAAAATACAGGAAGTTGATTTTTCTTGGGCTCTTATTTATCCTTGCAAGTGAAGCTTTTTATGTCGTAATTCCGATTTTAATTGGTCGAGCGGTTGATAGTCTGAAGTTTGGAATAACTGTAG
>JBKBWH010000338.1:0-1673 GCA_046289115.1 Candidatus Kryptonium sp. | reverse complement strand
ATTTCCCCCCACTTCCAAAAGCTTCAGGTTCAAACCTGTAAAACCCTTTACCTAAAAATTTTGACGACGCAACCCAAAGATTCCCTTTGCCATCAACAGCCATATTTGAGAATAGATTTCCATTTGGTCCATCCGGATAATAAAATTTCCATTCGCCGTTTTCAAAAATTCCAACCCCACTTGATGAAACGCCAGCGACAATTTTGCCACGCCATATCGAAATATCGCTAACATTGCCAGAAACTAACCCGGTTATCATCTGCAGTTGATCATCTCTATATGAAAAAATTTCTCTCCCTGTTGAGATCAAGAGCGAATCATTGGCACTGTAAATTAAATTCACGGGCAAGGAGGAAACCTTCATCACGCTATCTCCATAAAGTAAAAAAAGACCGTTTACATTTCCAGCATAAATTTTATGGTTCAAAACCCCGATGTTCCTGACACCACCCGAAATCCTGATCGTCTTCCACCCCGCTGGTGAAACGAGAATTTGGCTGAATCGATAACCCTTACCAATTCCTTCAGATGTTGCAATATAAATTGTATCGTTCAAAACTTGAGCATCAAAAACTTTAATTCTCTCAACATCAGGAAAAATTCTTCTATAAGTATCTATAAACTCTTGTTTTGAAACTCTGTACACCAAAAGCCCGAAATTTGTCCCGATAAAAAGCGTATCGCCGTATGTCTTCAAAAAATTTATTGTTTTATCAGGCTCTGGAGAATTTTGTATATCAAAGATATGTTTGAGCTTGTAACCCTTGGATGAATGACTTAAAATGTCAATAACCCCACTTCCAAATCCAGCGATGATATCTTTATTCGGTGTTACAGCCATCGCCTTAACATCAACATCAAAAAGTCCATCGGTCTTCAAAATCTTTTCAAATCTTTTCTCATTTGGATAAAATATAAAAATTCCGCCTTCCGTCCCTGCTATGATTGTATCCCCAAGAACGAAAACCTTTCTAACATTTTTCATATCTGTGTAATTTCTCCATTCTCCGAACTGAGCCAGAAGGTTAGTAGTTATCAAAAAGGATAACAGAATTATGTAAAGAAAGCGCAATTTTATAACCATACCTTTTCTGCTAAGATCCGAGATAACACAAAGGCGAGGCGATACGAAATGCATAATCTACTTTTTTATCTGATTTATAAGATTTGCCATTTCAATTGCTGTGAGAGCAGCATCCCAACCTTTATTTCCATTTTTCATCCCTGACCTATTTAATGCTTGTTCAACATCGTCGGTTGTTATGACTCCAAACGCAATTGGGATTCCAGTTTCAAGTTGGACTTGAGCTATGCCTTTTGAAACTTCAGATGCAATGTAATCAAAATGTGGTGTTTCCCCGCGGATTATAGCACCGAGACAAATTATAGCATTGTATTTTCCAGTTTGGGCGACCTTTTTAGCAATGAGTGGTATTTCAAATGAACCAGGTGAGTAGAAAATTTCTATATCCTCATCGTTTGTTCCATGCCTTTTAAGACAATCGATCGCTCCATCAAGTAATTTTGATGTGACGAGCTCATTAAACCTGCTAACAACTATCCCAAATTTTAGCCCCTGAGCTATAAGGTTGCCTTTAAAAATTTTCATTTATCAAGATATGCTTTATTTTAAATTTAACCTTTGCCTCATCATTTCAACAAGTTTATACGGC
>JBKBWH010000337.1:0-1707 GCA_046289115.1 Candidatus Kryptonium sp. | reverse complement strand
TTTGTCCAAGAAGCTTCCGCACTTGGTCTTGATATCAAAACAACCCCACCGTTTACCAAAGATTCACCAATCCCTGGCATTGGGTTTAACAAGACAATTTCTGATTGGGCATTTTCAAATAAACTTGGAAGCATAAGCCCCGTGTTCAAGATCAGAGGTGGATTCGCTGTCTTTACAATAAATGAAATCAAAGAAGCAGGCATAAGACCTCTTGACGAGGTAAGAGAAGCAATTAAAACGAGAGTAAGACGAGAAAAACTCAAAAACGCAGCGTATAATTACTTAAAAAATCTCAGAGCTAAACTCAATGAAAGTGAAGGTCTTGACGCTATAACAAAGCTTGATTCGACGCTCGAAGTAAAAACTGCGTCGGGCTTCACGCTCTCTGGTGGAATTCCTGGAATTGGAACCGATGAAAACGTCCTCGGTAAAATTATCGACATGAAACCAAACGAGGTCTCACAGCCGATAAAGGGCAATTCATTCGTTTATCTTATTCAACTTGTAAATAAAACACCTTTTGATTCCTCCGCTTACAAGTCACAATATGAAACATTAAAACAACAAATTTATAACGAAAAGAGAAACGCGCTATTTTTCACCTGGATCGATAACCTAAAAAAGAATGCCAAAATAGTTGACAACCGATCCTTGTATTTCGAGCAATAATTTATTCACTGCCCAGCTCTAATAAAGGCTGGGCTGATTTTGCACAATAATCTATAACTAAACTATGTTTCCCAAGTTTATAAAAAATCTAATCTTGTTGATCCCGCCACTTTTGAACTTTTCATTTGCCCAACCCAATAAAACAGTTTCTTTAAATATTAACTACATCCTTTCAGCTTTTGTTTATCCAAATGTAATTTCAATGGACAGAGGTTTACGCGATTTTTCAACCGAAATCAACGGATGGTTTGGCGCCTCAGCTGAATTTAGACATAAAATAATCGAAGGTTACTTAGCTGGGCTATCACTTGAGGTTGTGAATAAAAGAGTGAACGATTTCTTAACACGAAAAATTTCCAATCAACTTATAAAAATTCCAGTTGAAGATAGATACACAATTTACATTGCCGAATTGAATTTATTTTTTCTCGCCCCATTTAGCTCAGAGAAATGGAACATCTACATTGGCGGTGGGATCGGTGCATACAAAGGAAATTTTACTAAATCAATTGCAGATGCGAAAAGCGAAATTCAAAAGTCACCGATTAATTTTGGTATTCAAGTGATGTCTGGGGTTGGATATAACTTGCTTAAAAACCTCGGGATCAAGGCAGAATTAAAATTTCGCGATCCAATCGTTGAGGTTGAAAGCAAATTTAAAGACACCTCAATAAGCTACGACGGCTATATCATCCAAATTGACCCATCGCCTTTTAGAACGAGAATTAATTTTGATACCATAACCTTTATTCTTGGAATAGTTTACTCGTTTTAAAAACTAAAAAACCGCAAGGATGACAACATATGCGGAACAAAAAAAGATGATTGAAGAACTTCAGCGAATCTCATACCGATTGAAAGGGAAAGATAAATATGATTTTGAAATGTTTCTTAAAAGACATAAAGATGATGAAGACCTCGATTCTCTCTCAATGAGACGGCTTCGCGAAATTTATGAGAAATATATCATAAAGAAAGAAAAATAAAATGGTAGGTCTAATCGGAATTGCAATTATTGTTCTGATCGTGATATTTGCC
>JBKBWH010000336.1:0-1708 GCA_046289115.1 Candidatus Kryptonium sp. | reverse complement strand
GGGATCACAATCTTTCATCGCTGTGTAATAGTCCGCGCCACCTGTTCAATATTAGCCATCTTTTTAAAATTAGATGCTTTGGAAATTGAAAAAGTTTAAAAAAATCATAGGAGTGAAGTTGTGGCACAGGCTTTGAGATAGTATAAGTTGAGTTAAACAACAAATGGAAATTTAAATGAGGATTAAAAAATTTGTCGCACCAACATTGAAGGAAGCTGTCGAAATTATGAAAAGAGAGCTTGGGGAGGATGCCATAGTTCTTGGCACAAGGAGGGTTAAACAGCCGGGAATTTTGGGTTTCTTAAAGCCAGAGGTGATAGAGATTGTCGGCGCAGTTGAGGATGAGAGGATTTTTAGACATAAGAGCAATAATGAAGATATTTCTGAAAGCACGGTTGATCTTTTAAAGAAGATGAGTAAAGATATTGAAGCAAGGCGGAAGAATCCGAGCGAAGAAATAGATGCGGAAGCGTTTGGGAGGTATGATTACAGCGAAATAAAAAGCGAGATTGAAGAAGTAAAGCAGGCGTTAAATCAGATAACCGAACATTTAAAGTATAAAAGCCCAATTCAATATCCCTCGCTCTTGAAGAAAGCATTTGTTAATCTAATTGAGAAGGAAGTTGAAGAAGAGCTTGCAAATAAAATTGTCCGTGCGGTGCTTACGAATTTAAGCGGTGATGAGTTAAGGAGCGAAAAGAGGGTCGAGGAGGAGATAATAAAGATAATTTCAGAGCTGGTAAAATTTTCAAAACCAATTAAGCCTGTCCGAAGAAAGACATTTGTGCTTGCATTTGTTGGTCCAACAGGGGTTGGGAAAACGACAACGGTTGCAAAATTGGCAGCAATTTACAGGCTATTTGAAAATGCAAAAGTGGCGCTGATCTCAGCAGATACTTATAGAATAGCGGCGATTGAACAGCTTCAAACATTTGCAAATATTGCAAACATTCCAATGGATGTTGCTTATACCCCGGAAGATATGGCACGCCTTGTGAGAAAGCACCAAGATAAAGATATAATTTTGATTGATACGGTTGGAAGAAACCAAAGACAATCAGAGCACATTTTTGAACTCGCAAAGTTTATAAAAAGTGCTGATCCAGATGAAGTTCACCTCGTTCTAAGTGCAACATCAAGTTATAAAAATATGATAGATGTTTACAATAGATTTAAGGTTTTGGTTCCAAATAGATTGTTGTTTTCAAAAGTAGATGAAGCTATTTGTCTGGGTTATATTCTTAACATGGCCTACAGGACAAAACTTCCACTTTCGTATATCACAACCGGTCAAAATGTCCCTGACGATATAGCGGTTGCTGAACCAAAGGTTATTGCAAACTTAATTTATAAGGAAGTTTTGTTATGATTGTTGATCAAGCAGAAAAGTTAAGAAGTATTGTTTCTGAGAGGATAAGTCAGCGAGAGCGATCAGCACATGTGATCGCAATCGGAAGTGGAAAAGGTGGTTGTGGGAAAACAAATATAACATTGAACCTCGGATTAATCCTGAGCAAAAACAATAAAAAAGTTTTAATCTGTGATGCAGACCTTAACCTTGCAAACATAGATATTTTGCTCGGCATTACGCCAAAATTCAGATTTTTTGATTTCATCTGTGGCGAGGTTGGGATTGAGGATGTTTTAATTGAAATAAGAGAAAACCTTAAGCTTATCCCAGCTAATTCAGGGGTTGTAAACTTCCCTA
>JBKBWH010000335.1:0-1743 GCA_046289115.1 Candidatus Kryptonium sp. | reverse complement strand
TTCAAAAAGAACATAGGTGCTTTTTTCTCATAGCGGATTACCACGCACTAACTACAAATTTAGATACCTCAGAAATTTACCAAAATTCAATAGAAATGTTAATTGACTGGCTTGCTTCAGGCGTTGATCCTAATTTAAGCCCCGTCTTCAGACAATCACAAATTAAAGAGCACGCAGAATTGCACTTGATTTTCTCAATGCTTATTGCTGTATCAAGACTTGAAAGAAATCCAACATTAAAAGAGCAAGTCCGAGATCTTCAACTTGACAGCATAACTTATGGTCACCTTGGTTATCCTGTTTTACAAGCTGCCGACATTTTGCTCTATAAGGGAGAACTCGTCCCCGTAGGTGAAGACCAATTACCACATCTTGAAATAACCCGCGACATAGCAAGACGATTTAATCAAACTTATGCCCCTGTTTTCCCAGAACCTGAACCACTTTTGACGGAATTTGCAAGGTTACCGGGTCTTGATGGAAAAAGGATGAGCAAATCGCTCGGCAACACAATTTTAATTTCTGATCCACCCGACGAAATAAAAAAGAAAATGAAAAAAGCATTTACAGATCCACAAAAAATTTATAAAGGTGACCCCGGAAGACCCGACATTTGTCTTGTCTTTACATATCACAAAAAATTTAATCCCGAAGAAGTCCCCGAAATACGAAAAGGATGCGAGTCAGGTCAACTTGGATGCGTTGAATGTAAAGCAAGAGTTTCGGAAAAAATGGTTGAATTTTTAAAACCAATGCATGAGAAAAGAGCCCATTTCGAAGCAAATATAAAAGAAGTTGAAGAAATTTTATTAACAGGTGAAGAGAAAGCACGCGAAGTTGCGCGCAAAACAATGCACGAGGTTCATGAAGCTATGAAACTTGGTTAAAACTAATTTATTCTAAAAATGAAATACAAGGTTAAACTTCCGTATTTTGAGGGTCCACTTGACCTTCTACTTTTCTTCGTTAAAAGAGACGAACTTAACATATACGACATCCCAATATCAAAAATTACCAAAGATTTCCTTGAATATATCCACCTTATGCAGATGCTCGATCTTGAAATAGCAAGTGAATTTATCGTCATGGCATCAACACTTATGCAAATAAAAGCAAAAATGCTCCTCCCAAAGCCTGAAACAGATACAGATGAAGAAGAGGAAGACCCAAGGACTGAATTGGTAAGGCGATTGCTTGAATACAAAAAATTTAAAGAACTTGCCAACGACTTTTCCAAAATGGAAGATGAAGCGGGAAAAATTTACTATCGTCAATATTTTAAAAATGATGCAAGGAATTACTATGATGAAGAGGAACTCTATGGGTCTTTAAAGGATGTCTCATTATTCGATCTGATTTCCGCATTTAAAAAGGCACTTGAAGGTTCCAAAGAAAAAGAATTTCAGGAAATCGAGATCCAGAATTACAAAGTTGAAGATGAAATGGAAAATATACTTAACAGGCTAAAGTTTAAAGATAGTTTCTCATTCAACGAGATTTTCAAAGATTACGCTGAAAAGTTAAAAATTATCGTCGCTTTCCTTGCAATTCTTGAACTTGCAAGGCTTAAAAAAATTAGAATCTCACAGCATGAAACATTTGGGGAGATTTTCATAGAGAGGGTTTTAGATGCACAGGAAAGCTACGCAAGCGCAATTTAAAACAAATTTCAACCGTTTTAAATGGAGAATTTAAAATCAATCGTTGAGGCTATAATTTTTGCATCCGATACCCCATTAAGCC
>JBKBWH010000334.1:0-1756 GCA_046289115.1 Candidatus Kryptonium sp. | reverse complement strand
GATTGCTGTAACTTATGGACCTGGGTTAATTGGTTCTTTGCTTGTTGGCGTTAGCTTTGCGAAGGCAATGGCTTATGGTTTAAAAATTCCAATAGTTGGCGTTAACCACATTGAAGGACATATATTTTCAACTTTTTTAATGGATGAGCATCCTGACTTTCCGTTTATATCGCTTGTTGTTTCGGGAGGACATACGATGCTTATACTCGTTGAGGATTTTTTTAAAATGAAACTTCTTGGTCAAACCCGCGACGATGCAGCTGGTGAGGCTTTTGACAAAGTAGCAAAACTTTTAGGCTTAGGTTATCCAGGTGGACCATTTATTGATAAATTAGCTCGTGAAGGAGACCCAAACTTTGTGAAGTTTCCAAAACCGATTCCGTCATCAAAAGGGACGGAAAAAACAAATGAAAACTATGAATTTAGCTTCAGCGGTTTGAAAACAGCGGTTCTTTATTACTTGAAAAAGATAAACTTTCAAAACCTTGACGAAGAAGAAAAAAATAAAATAGTCAAAAATGTGAGCGCGAGCTTTCAAAGGGCAGTTGTAGATGCACTTGTTGAACAAACTATAAAAGCAGCAAAAGATTTCAATGTCAAAAACATAGCTATCGCTGGTGGCGTGGCAGCAAACTCTGAACTAAGAAAAACTATGAGGGAAAAAGCAGAAAGTGAAGGCTTAAAACTTTTTATACCTGACCTCGCATACTGCACCGATAACGCTGCAATGATAGCTTTTGTTGGATACATTAAACTTAAAAGTGGAATCAAAAGCGATTTTGATTTAGCCCCAATTCCAAATCTAAAAATTTAAAACTGAACTGAAAATGAACAGAATTGAAAAAGTTCTAAGCCAAAGGAAAAAACTATTCATCCCATATATCACGCCTGAATTTCCAATTAAAGGAGTAACTTTGCCACTTCTTGAAGCATTGGTTGAAGCTGGAAGCGATATGATTGAGATAGGAATTCCATTTAGCGACCCAATAGCTGATGGACCAACCATTCAACATTCTTCCTATGTTGCTCTCAAAAACGGGGTAAATTTGAAAAAAATTTTGGAGCTCGTTGCGGAATTTAGAAAAAATTATTCTACGCCTTTGATCTTAATGGGCTATCTAAATTCAATTTTAGCTTTGGGCTTAGAAGAATTCATCTATGAAGCTGTTTCAGCTGGGGTTGATGGATTAATAGTTGCAGACTTACCCGTTGAAGAGGCAGATGAGTTGATCGAAGTGTCTCTGAAATTCAAATTGAGCAATATCTTTTTGGTCGCTCCGACTTCAAGCGATGAAAGAATAAAGATGATATCCAAAAGGTCAACTCATTTTGTTTATTGCGTTTCAGTCACAGGAGTGACGGGTGAGAGGGAAGATTTTGGTGGGGAAGATTTTGAAAGTTTTATGAAAAGAGTTAAAGCGAATTCAACAAAACCATATGTAGTTGGATTTGGGATCTCAAAAAGAGAACATGTGGTGAAAGCTTGGCAATGGGCAGATGGGGTGGTCGTCGGCTCAGCGTTGATCAAACAACTTTTTGATGTTGATGATATCTCAAAGTGTGTAAAAATAGCTTATGAATTTATAAATGAACTAAAAAATGGGTTGGTTGAAGCGAAAAGATAAAGACGACATTGAAAAGTGGCGAAGAAAGATTGATAAGATTGATGTCAAAATTGTTAGATTGCTAAATAAAAGAGCAAGATATGCGGATGAAATTGGAAAAATTAAAGAAGAGTTAAATTTGCCCATATACT
>JBKBWH010000333.1:0-1756 GCA_046289115.1 Candidatus Kryptonium sp. | reverse complement strand
GAGAAAAAATTTAAACAAGTCATAATAAATCTCCTGCATTTGCCCCTCAAAAATTCATTTTACAGTTTTAAACCAAGACTCTATATCCAACTTCTTCTACCTTCTGTTTTACATCATCTATTTTAAGTTCCCCTGTGTAAATTATCTCAAGCGTCTTATTTGTGTGATCTGCTTTTGCTGACACAACATTTTTCAGTTGCTTGACTGCATTTTCAATTGTCATTTCGCAATGATGGCAAGTCATCCCTTCAACAGTTAGTATTAGTTTGTTCATTTCTCACCTCATAGTTTTAGTTTTTTAATTCTAAGTGAATTTGACACGACGAAAATTGAGCTAAGTGACATTGAGATTGATGCGAAAACTGGTTTTAGGAGAACCCCAACAATTGGATATAGAACTCCAGCGGCGATTGGGATCAAAATTATGTTGTAAAAGAAAGCCCAGAATAGATTTTGTTTTATGATCTTGTAGGTTTTTGATGAAAGTTTTACAAGGTGGAGGACATCTTTAACATCGTCCTTTAGCAGGATTATATCTGCTGTTGCGCTGGCGACATCTGTTCCTGAGCCGATGGCAATTCCAATATCTGCTTTAGCCAAGGCTGGGGCATCGTTAACACCATCTCCGACCATTGCAACGATAAATCCTGAATTTTTCAATTCTTCAATCTTCTCAGATTTTTGCTCTGGCAGAACTTCAGCGAAAACTTTTTCAACCCCTATTTTATTCGCTATCGCCCTTGCTGTCTTGTAATTATCACCCGTTAAAATGATGACATCAATGCCAAGATTTTTAAGCTCAAACATAGTTTGCTTAACATTATGCTTTATCGTATCTGCAACTGCGATCACCCCTGCGATTTTACCATCAACTGCAATAAACATCGGCGTCTTACCTTCATTGGTCAGCACATCAAGTAGCTTTTCATAAATTTTTGTTTCAATGTTTAAATTTTTCATAAATGTTGCGTTTCCAACTGCTACCTCTTTTGAATTAACTTTTGCGAACACCCCTTGACCGGGAATTGAGAAGAAATCTTTTGGCTCGTAAAGTTTCAGGTTTCTTAACTTTGCATATCTTACTATCGCTTCGGCAAGCGGATGCTCAGAATTTCTCTCAACTGATGCTGCAAGTTTTAAAAGTTCATTTTCGGGTATATCTCCAATCTTCAGTATATCGGTTACCTCCGGCTTTCCGTATGTTATCGTCCCAGTTTTGTCAAAAACTATAGTGTTAACTTTGTTTGCCAGTTCAAGGGCTTGGGCATTTTTTATTAAAATACCATGTTCAGCTGATTTCCCAGTTGCTACAACTATCGCAGTTGGTGTCGCAAGTCCAAGGGCACAGGGACAGGCGACGATTAAAACTGAGACAAAATTCATTAAAGCAAATGTGAAACTATGTCCGAGAAGATACCATATCAAAAATGTTAAGACCGCTATTCCAATAACAATTGGAACAAATATTGAAGCAACTTTATCTGCAAGTTTTTGAACGGGTGGTTTTGTCGCTTGAGCATCTTTCACAAGTTGAATTATCTTCGATAAAACAGTATCTTTTCCAACATTTGTCACTTTGAATTTAAAAGCCCCAGCTTTGTTTAAGGTTGAACCTATGACGCTATCCCCAGGTTTTTTCTCAACAGGCATGCTTTCACCAGTGATTATAGATTCATCAACTGAACCATATCCGTCAACTATAACTCCGTCCACAGGGACGCGCTCACCAGGTCTGACGAGAACGATGTCCCCAACC
>JBKBWH010000332.1:0-1780 GCA_046289115.1 Candidatus Kryptonium sp. | reverse complement strand
GATACGTTTGAACTTTTCTTGATTGATTTTGTATTGTTTGTAAATTTCTTCATAACTTTTCTGCTGCAACCTTAATTCCCTTTCAAGCTTATCTATCTTTGCAAAAGACTCGGCAAGCAATTTCCCCGCTTCTTCATCCGAAAGATTAAACTCATACTTTTCTTCAACCCCACCAACCGCAACCTTTTTTATGTCATCATCGATCGGTTTTAAATCCACCGCAAGCCGTAACTCCCTATCTTGCTCGAGCAACTTCGCAACGATGCTTTCAACCCGATTAAACTTCTCCCTCAAAACTTCTAATTGCTTTTTCAAAAGGTTGTTCTCCAATTCCAATTTCTCCGCTCTAACTTTACCAAAACCAAGAATATCACCCGTAAAATAGTTCAGAACAAACAGAAACCCTAAACTAAGCACCACAGTGAGCAAAACAAATACAAAAAACTTAATTTGGATATTTTTGATCTCATTGAAACTTAAGTTCTCCGTATCAATGTAGAAAAACTTCCTTCCCATGTGCATCTCCTGTTTATTTTGCCTAATCTACAGGAAAGATAATGAATTTAAAGCAATTTGTCAAGAGCTCGCTCAAAAGATTTTTGCTTTTATGAATCTACTTGATTAAATTTTTACACAAGTAAAATAGAACTTCTCCCATTTATGCTGAGATTAAACGCTGAGAAGATCAAAGTTTTTGTGCCTCTTATCTTTTTACTATTCAACGCCTGTAGTGTTCAAAAGATAGCTATAAAGTATGCCTCGGGGGTGTTTGATGCTGGCTCTAAAGCGATATTTAGTGAAACAGATTATGAAATTGCGAAATCAAGTATACCAGCAAACCTCAAACTTTTGGAGGCAATTTACAATGTCGACCCCCAAAATGAAAAAATTACAACTTTACTGGTTCAGGGATATACTGGATATGCAATGGGATTTGTTGAAGACGAAGACCCTCAAAGAGCAAGGCTGCTTTACAAACGAGCATTTGGGTTCGGAATAAACCACCTCAAAGCAAAAAATAAAAAATTCGCTGAAAGCCTTAACGCAGAGTTTGAAAAATTTGAAAAGGTATTGAAAAGCGAGTTTACAAAAAAAGATGTTCCAATTCTGTTTTGGACAGCGATGGCATGGGGAAGCTATGTCAATTTAAGCAGAGATGACCCTGACGCAATCGGACAAATCCCAAGAATTGAAACGATGGTGAAACGAACAATTGAACTTGACGAAAGTTATTTTTACGGCTCTGCAGATATGTTCCTTGGTGTTTTGCTTTCTGCAAGACCTAAAATGTTCGGCGGTGACCCTGAAAAAGGAAAAGAATATCTTGAGAAATGTATAAAAATCTCCGATGGGAAATATCTATTGCCGTATGTTTTCTACGCAAGATATTACGCTGTTCAAGTCCAAGATAAAGAATTGTTTGAGAAACTTTTAAACTATGTGATTGAATCCCCTGCTGAACTTCTGAAAGATGCGGAGCTTCTTAACATAATTGCGAAGAAAAAAGCAGAAAGATTTAAAAACATGATTGACGAATTTTTTTAAACAAAATCGGCAAACACGATGAAAAAAATTTTGCTCATCTTCCTGTCCTTTAACTTTGCCCTATCTCAAGAATACCTTATAAAAGTTGCAACAATTGCTCCGGATGGAAGCACATGGATAAATGTCCTGCGCGAATACGATGCTCAAATAAGAAAAGAGAGCAACGGAAGGATTGGATTTAAAATTTATGCTGGTGGCGTGGCTGGGGATGAAATTGATGTTTTAAAGAAAATCC
>JBKBWH010000331.1:0-1785 GCA_046289115.1 Candidatus Kryptonium sp. | reverse complement strand
GCTATGTTTGATACAGTTAAGTTAAACGTAATTATTCCGCCAGATTCGATAGTATCCCATACGCTTGACTTTGCATGTTTAGGTTGCCATACAACTCGCGATGTTACCTGGGCATCTAATTATGCAACCAATATGCATAATAGAGTCATAGTTATCACTAGTGTTGAATCGGAAAAACATATACCAAGCGCATATTATCTTAAGCAAAATTATCCAAATCCTTTCAATTCGACCACACAAATTTCATTCGGGTTACCTTCGGCTGATAATGTGAGTATAGTAATTTACAATACAACTGGAAGAATTGTCCGCAGATTGGTCTCCGGCTATTTTGAAGCTGGTCATTATACAGTAAGCTGGGATGGTACCGACGATAATGGAAATCTTGTAAGTAGTGGTGTATATCTATATAGGTTAGAAACTAACCACTATATCGATTCAAAGAAAATGACATTGATTAAATAAACAATTTTAGACGTTATACTTTTGTTTAATCAATAAAGCTGACCTGAGTTTATCAGGTCAGCTTTTTATAATTAAAATGCACCTGTTCCAAAAGCTTATCTTTCGAATGATAATAATCTACTTTTAGGGAATAGGTAGGGAGAAAGATCAATATCCGATAAACCCAGAAATTATAATTCTGAATCTTTGCTTATGTATAGCATTAGCATATTCTCGGAAGTTGTTCTCCTGCAAGCATGTCAACGACTCTTTTGCCGCCGATAACTGTTTTCATCAGAACAACTCCCGGGTGTTCTTCTGTGATTTCACCAATTATCTTAGCTTCTTTTCCAAGAGGATTTTTCTTCATTGCTTCAAGTATTTTTTCAGCATCTTCTGCTGAGACGACAGCAATTAACTTGCCTTCGTTTGCAACATAAAGAGGGTCAAGTCCAAGCATTTCGCATGCTGCTTTGACTGGTTCAGGTATTGGAATTTCCGATTCCCATATTTCAACTCCAATATTTGCTGATTGCGCAAGTTCATTTAGCGCGCTTGAGATTCCGCCACGCGTTGGATCACGCATCCAGTGTATATTTTGGCTTACAGATAAAATATCTTGAACGATATAATTTAATGGAGCCGTGTCACTTTCAATTTCTATCTCAAATTCTATTCCCTCACGCTTTGATAAAATGGCTATTCCGTGTAAACCTATTGGACCGTTTATTAGAATTTTATCCCCGGGTTTAACCCTGCGTGGGGAGATTTCAACATCGTGTTCAATTATGCCAATTCCGGATGTGTTAATAAAAATTTTATCTCCCTTGCCTTTTTCTACTACCTTGGTGTCGCCTGTTACAAGAACCACGCCAGCTTTTTCACAAGCTCTTTTCATGCTTTCAACTATTAGGCATAAATCAGAAATTGGAAAACCTTCTTCAATTATAAAGCCCGCGCTAATGAAAAGTGGTTTTGCTCCACCAACCGCTAAGTCGTTCACTGTTCCATTTACTGCAAGCTCTCCGATGTTTCCGCCCGGAAAGAAAATGGGGTTAACAACATATGAATCGGTCGTAAATGCAATTTTAACCCCGTTTATATTCACAACTGCTTGATCTCCAAGTTCAGAAAGATATGGATTGTCAAAAGCCGGTAAGAATACATTTTTTATTAGTTCCGCCGTAAGTTTTCCACCGCTTCCATGACCGAGGAGAATTTTCTCGTAATTTGCAAGTGGTTTTGGACAAGTCAAATTAAATTCTGTTGCCATAGCATATTTAAATTTTTATTCTGCCATAGTTATAGTAAGCAGCACATGCCCCTTCAGATGAGACCATA
>JBKBWH010000330.1:0-1785 GCA_046289115.1 Candidatus Kryptonium sp. | reverse complement strand
CCGTTCTTTTTCAAGACTTGTAATCTCAGATTGAACTTGAACCCTTATCTGCGAAGCAACATCCGCAATTGCATTTTGTTTTGCTGTCTCCCTCGCTTCATCTCCAACAGCAGCGCCAATTCCAAGAATGTAAAACTCTTTCGGATATTTCGGATGTGTTTGCGTTTTATACCAACCTGGCTGAGAAAACGCATAAAACGAAAACAAAATTGTTAATAGAACCAAACGCATAACTAAATACCCGTTTAAATTTTACTATTCGGTTATCTCGAGGATTAAAAGCTTTCTGTTCGCATTTATTCTTTTAACCTTAACCGGAACAGCACTCTCAATTTGTCTTCGTATATCCCTGAATAAAGCGAGCGGTGAATTATATTTCTTCGGGTCTACCCAAACTATATAATCTATCGTTTGATCGGTTATAACATTTTGTTTTGTCCTATTGCAAAGTTTTTTCAAAGAATTTTCAGTAGCCATTAAAATCTCATCATGCGTATCCTCATCAAAGTTGCCAGTTATTCTAAAAAGAATTTTAAACTGCAAACCCCTTGTTATATCATCTTTCCAATAAGCCATAATTCTGCTTAAAACTTTATCTATCGCATCGTTCATAGCTTCCTCAACAACTGCTTCTTCTGGAACTGCATATTCACGGCTATAACCCGTCTCCGTCCCCAACAATCTCGCCGTAGTTGTCTCGTAAGCCCTCGCCCCAACAACCGCTTTCCTGTACTTGGTGGTACCAACATATCTTTCCTCAACCTTTACATTGTATGTTATATAAACATCACTACCAATTGCAAGCGCAAGCTGATAAGCGTAATCCTCCTCAATTCCCTTTAAACCCGCTTGAGCCTGCGCAAGCTCACTCAATGTTTCCATCTGCTCCGGAACTTGAACATCATATTTTCTTGCCGTAAGATATGACTCTATCACCTCGGCTCCCTTCTTTAATAACCTATCACTTCTAAGCAAATCAATTGGGCTAACACCCTTCGGCGCCTCCGGGATAACCATTATAAATGGTAAACCAATGGCTTCCGTTATTTCCTCTTTAGGTTTGATGATGTTTCTCGCAATAAGATCGTCGGTCAAAAGTTTCTTGTTAATTCGATAATACTTTGTAATTTTAACCCTGCCATCGGCAAGTTTAACGCGAGATTCATATTCAGTCGTCTCGAAAGATATATATTTTGCCACATTTCTTTCATCAAATATCTCATCTTGAACGCTTTCAAATGCTTTTTTCTCCTCAGGCGTTTGTAAAATTGCGTCTGTTGCACCAAGCAAAACATACCAAACAGCTGCACGCCTACCATCAAGTTCAGCTTGAGCATTGTTTTTTCCAATTCCAGAAGCTTTTATGGTAACTTCACTCGGGGAGAAACTTTCAATAAAAGTCGCCTCCCGTGAGACAGGCAAATTTTTTTGTGAGTAACAAATCAACGGCAAAAATAAAAGCAAGAATAACTTTCGCTTCATAATTAAAACCTTTTTATTTTTCTAACCCAAAATTAATTTACAACAATTTTAAAAATTGTGCTACAAAGCACATTTTACCATCCCACTGCACCCTTGATAGCAGCAATCGGATCAAACCCAAGCTTCGGAAGCGAATAAGTAACATATATTGAAAAAGCAAAACCAGAATGATTGCCTGATAAATTTTCAATTGGCGTTGAATCCCATTCGTTACTCTCAGAAAAAGCCCTATAACCTAAATTAAAACCTAAATTCAAATCAGGCGTGACAACATACTCAATCCCAAGCCCAAACCCCAATCCA
>JBKBWH010000032.1:3980-12885 GCA_046289115.1 Candidatus Kryptonium sp. | reverse complement strand
AACATGCTTTTTTATCCTTTTCCGCACCTCAATTATACCCTCAGCCTTCTCAAAAGCACTTGGCAAAGGTTCGCCAGGAAAGAGAAACTTCAACATTGCAACGACCATTTTCTCATCCTGCCCAAGCATAGCAAAAACATTTTTCATTTTTTTCGTATTTAATTTACGAACAAACCTAAAACTAGGCAAATTTGAAAAACTTAAAACAAACGCTCGGCGACGAACAAATTTGTTTTTTAGCCCCAATTTTTTTATTATTATTTTTGATAAAATTTTGATGCCAAAAGCGAAATGTTAAAGAAAAGCAAAATTCAAACTTTCACCCCTGAGCTCGTTTTAGAAGGAAACAATAAAAAGTTTTATACTTCCGAAGAGGAAAATTGCTTGATAATGAAATTCAAAGATTCGATCGTTTTAAGAAATGGAACTGTTTTTAAAATGAAAGGACACGGTGAACTGCGGAATAAAATCTCCACAATTTTATTTGAATATCTCCGAAATTTTAATCTACTTACACACTATATAAAGCCTGTCGACGAAACTTCTATGCTCGTCAGAAAACTTAACATGATCCCCATAAAGGTCGTCGTAAGAAATATAGCAGCTGGAAACTTTTGTGATAGATTCGGAATTGAAAAGGGAACGCTGCTCGATCAACCAGTTATTGAACTTTATTACAAAAATAACAGCACGCAATATCCGTTTGTAAATGAATATCATATTTACGCTCTACATATCTCAACGCCTGAAGAAATAGCAATGATAACACGAACTGCATCAAAGATAAATGCTATTTTGAGATCATTTTTTGAACGAAGAAATTTAAAATTCGTCGACGCAAGGTTTGAATTTGGAATACTTGGGGATGACATCGTGCTTGGGGATGAAATATCACCAAGAACATGCAGGATCTGGGATGGGGAAACAAATGAACCATTGGATTTTGAAAGGGTTCGTTTAAATATGGGTAATATTCGTGAAAGCTATATGGAAATTTTAAGGCGGATCTCAATTTAATGGGATAAGGAGATTTGATAGCTAAATACGGAATTTCTACAGTTGTATGGGCAATTGCTTTCTCTATAGGTCTATTAATAATTTCGCTTTTAGTTAAACTAATTGCATTAAAAGCACTAACTTTCTTTCTTGCCATACTTATAAGCGGATTTACGCTTTTCTTTTTCAGGGACCCGGAGAGAAAAACACCAAACGGAGATAACCTTATAGTTTCACCAGCTGATGGAAAAGTATTTTTGACGCGGGAGTTCTTTGAAAACGAGTTCATCCTCGATGACGCAATTCAAATTAGCATTTTTATGTCACCGTTAAATGTTCATGTCAATAGAATTCCTATAAGCGGTGAGATAAAATTTTTAAAATACATCCCAGGCAAATATATTGTTGCATTTGACGAAAAATCTTCCGAAAATAATGAAAGAAAAATAATCGGCATAGAAACGGAAGACGGAGTGAAAATAATGGTCAAACAAATTGCTGGATTTATAGCAAGGAGAATCGTGTGCGAGGTTGAGAAAGGTGATAAGGTTACAACGGGACAAAGATATGGTATGATTAAATTTGGCTCAAGAGTTGATGTCATTATGCCAAAGAATAAAGTCGAAATTCTTGTTTCAATAGGACAAAAGGTAAAAGCAGGTGAAACTATAATAGCAAAAGTTAAGAGGTGATTTAAATGGAAAAAAATAAGTTTATATTTGTCCCGAGTTTGTTTACAATTTTAAATATGTTTTCAGGTTTTCTAGCAATTTTGAACGCGATGAACGGAGCTTTCATCCAATCAGCGTGGTTCATAATTCTTGCTGCTATATTTGACTCACTTGATGGAACAATGGCAAGATTGACAAGATCAGCAACTGAATTTGGCGTTGAGCTCGACTCACTTGCAGATGTAATATCATTTGGAGTAGCCCCGTCTGTTTTAGTTTATAAGTTTTACTTTCATGAACTTGGAGAAATTGGTTTGTTCCTAAGCTCACTCCTTATGATATTTGGTGCGCTCAGACTTGCAAGATTCAATGTTGAACTCGTTGGATTTGATAAAGAATTCTTTAAAGGTCTCCCGATCCCATCTTCTGCTTCAACCGTTGCTTCTTACATAATTTTATTCTATGATAGCGAGGCAGGGATGTCAAAAATTGGAAAATATACCTTGATCCCGATGGTGATAGCCCTCTCCCTTCTTATGGTAAGTTCAATTAAATACGAAACAATCCCAAAATTCTCCATCAAATCAATGAAATCATCCCCTGTTAAATTCTTTTATTTTTATCTTGGCGTAGCCCTTGGAATTTTAACACAAGGTAAAGCTATATTCCCATGGTTTGTAATATTTATCCTATCCGGTGCGATAAGATCGTTGATTAACACCTTCAAGCCAATTCTCGGCTTTGCTGGCACTACATCATCGGAGGAAACTGAAGATTTTCAAGATTTTGATATTTAATAAATGCTCGGAAAATGATAAAGGCTAAGATAATAGTCAAACTGAAAGACACAATTTTAGATCCACAAGGAAAGACAATTCAACATGCTCTTGAAACGCTTGGATACAAAGATATAGAAAGTTTGAGATCGGGGAAATTTTTTGAGATAAATCTGAATACGGATAACGAGGAAAAAGCTAAAACCATCATTGATGAGATCTGCCGTAAAATTCTTTCAAATCCCGTAACCGAGGAATACCAATTTACAGTTGAAAAAATCGCAAAATTATAAAACTTCGATCTTCCCACCCCAAAATCTTTTATAAATGTAAAGCAAAACAAGCACAAACGAACTTAACACAAACGCTATCGCTGAGCCAAATGGTTTATCCCTCGCAACAATAAACTGATTTTGAATTAAATTACCAACCAGAATACTTTTTGCCCCACCAAGCAAATCAGACACTATAAATGAACCAAGCGTTGGAATGAAAACAATCACAACCCCGACAATTATCCCCGGCAAAGTAAGTGGCAAAATCACCCGCTTGAAGGTTCCAAATTCATCGGCGCCAAGATCTTTTGACGCCTCAATTAAACTGATGTCAATTTTTTCAAGCGATGCATAAATCGGCAAAATCATAAATGGCAACTCCCCATAAACAAGTCCAAGTAAAACCGAAAATTCATTGTAAAGCAAAGACAACGGTTTATCTATTAATCCAATATTCAGCAAGAGCAGATTTATTAAACCTTCATCCCGTAGAATTAGAATCCAAGCATATGTCCTTATCAAAAAACTTGTCCACAGGGGAACAATTGTCAAGAACAAATATAAAATTTTATTTTCAGGCTTAACCTTCAACGCGATGAAATATGCAACTGGATATCCAATAAATAAGCAGATAATCGTTGTTAAAAAGGCTATGTAAATAGAACGAAGATAAATTGGGATGTAAAGCGAATCGAAAACCCTGATGTAATTTTTCACCCAAGCGAATGAAAATATATATTCCTTTAAATTCTCAATTGGTTCAAATCCCCCATAGATCCCGCGTTGCAAAAAGCTATAATAAAGCATTATCAAAAGAGGAAAGAAAAAGAAAAAAACGAGAATTATCGCCGATGGAATAAGAAAAAACCAGTAAATTTTACTCCTCATGTTTCAAGAAAGACAATATTTCTTTTCTCCCAAACCGCATAAACCTCTTCGCCAGGGAAAAATTCATCCTTAAGTCTCACATCTCTGTTTTGTTCCTCAACAAAGATTAAAAAACCGTTCGCCTTTAAAACCCAGCTCGTTGAAGCTCCACAATAAAGCTTCGACTCAACGATTGCAGGAATGGATACAAAGGCTTTATTTTTAACAGGCGTTTTTCTTATAAAGATTTTTTCAGGTCTGACGATAAATTTGAATTCGCCATTGTTCAACTTCAAACTTTTATTGTTCAAAACCTTAAACCGTACAAGGCTTGGGAGTTCAATTTCAACTGTATGTTTATCCAACCTATGCAAAATTCCCGTAAATAAATTCCTTGCCCCCATAAAGTTAGCTACGAATTCGGTTCTCGGCGTTTCAAATATCTCATAGCCAGTGCCAACCTGCTCGATCTCCCCCCTGTTAATAACGGCAATTCTATCTGAAATTGACAATGCTTCCTCTTGATCATGCGTTACAAAAATAAATGTGATCTTAACTTCATGCTGAAGCTTTTTAAGTTCTATTTGCATCTCCTTCCTCAACTTTGGATCGAGAGCATTTAACGGTTCATCAAGAAGCAGGACCTTTGGCTTAAGTACAAGAGCCCTTGCAAGCGCAACCCTTTGTTTTTGTCCGCCACTTAATTCTGAAGGTTTTCTATTTTCAAGCCCCGCTAACTGAACAAGCTCAAGCACCTCAAAAACCCTTTCCCTAATTTCAGCCTTTCCAAGATTTTGATATCTTAAACCAAAAGCGATGTTCTCAAAGACATTTAAATGGGGAAAAAGAGCATAATTTTGAAAAACCATATTAACAGGTCTTTTATAAGGTGGAACATCAGTATAATCAATCCCATCAATTATAACCCTTCCCGAGTCTGGAGTTTCAAACCCAGCTATTATTCTAAGAAGTGTTGTTTTACCACATCCACTTGGACCAAGCAACGAGAAGAACTCCCCCTTATTTACGGTGAGATTAATATTGTTAAGAACCTTAACACTCTTAAAAGATTTACTTACGCCCTGAATTTCAACCAGGGCTTGAGCTGAAGGCGACGCTAACCTTTCCATTTCTTCTAAGTTCCCTCCAAATTTAATGGTTTTATCATGTTAACCTTCACAAGCTCAAATATGTTTTTCCTTTGACAGTTCATATTTGCTTTTCTTTTTTGTAAATAAATATAAAATCTTTTTGAAAAAATCAAGTTTTTAAACAGTTCACATCAAGCCGTCCCCCTCTTGACTTTTAAATTTTATAGTGCTATCTTTATTATAAAAGTAGCATCAAAAACAAAACATTAGGTATCGCCATGAAAAGAGCAATCATTCTCTTCGCCCTTATTCTTTTTCTAACCTCTGTTGCCTATCCTTGTTTTGACACTTACCTTTTCTTGAAGCGTGGTTCAATGGTCTATCCGTTTAAATCTCTTGTATTTGAGCTAAATGGAGAATATTCGATCAACAGCTTGAGGGACTTGCAAGAGGACTTGTTTTTATCCATGGGAAGTATTTATTATGGGCTTTGGAAAAATTTCTCTATTCAATTCACCATCGGGTCAGATGAAAAAGCACGAAATGAATTTAAAATCGACTATTACGGCATAAGAGGCGTTTACAATATCTACTCGACGCCTATGAACAGATACACGCTTGATATCATATTTGAGCACAGGGGCAAGTTGAACGAGAAAAACAACGAAGTTGGAGTTTCATTCCCAAATATTTTCAATCTTTCAAATTTGACTTATGTAATTCATCCAACCGTAAGCTATGGGCTTGAAAGTAAAGATTTTACAATTGGCGGACATGCTGGGATATTTTATGTATTTGAATCCAGCTTAGTTGGCGCTGGGTTTGAGTATGCAAGCGTTCACAGCAGCAGTTATGCCGGTCAAAGGTTGACTAAGAGTGAATATTCAGCAAGCATATTCTTTGGGGCTAAAATAGGGAGCAGAATTTATCTGCAAAATGAGATAGCAAAGGGGCTCGCAAATTCAAGGGATATCGGATTTGCCCTGATGACAAAAATAATTTTATGAAAATTTTACAGGGGCGTGGAATTCTCCGCGCTCCTTTCCTTTTTGACAAAACATCAACAATCCATCTTAAAGAAACCAACTTTTCCACTTACTACACTTGGGGCTGTTTTTAACTATAACTGAGGGGTCGCAACATTTTTTAACCTAAGACCATCTGTTTGATTTTCCATGTTGATCTCCCTTTTAACGAAGCTTCCCATTGGGCCATTTGAACTGCTACACCCATCGCCGCAAAGAGCCATCTATTATTCTCAATCCCTCTCCAGCACCTGTCCAGTTCAAATATATCTTTTACAATTCCTTGCATAGGTTCTACATAAATTGACCGTCTTGCATATGCCTTTTGAATCCTTGGTCTGGAGAGGATTTCAAGTATCTTCTTGCGTCTAATCCCCGGAGGTCTTTTTCTATTTTTGAGCCTTCGAGGGCGAGTCACCAATAATCAAAAAATAGATTCACATCGTCGGCTTTTCCATCCATACAAACCCTTTTCACCATCCCCTTCAATATCCTGGTCTCTTCCCACATCTTGAACATACCCAAAAACGCCTTCCCGTGCGTCACAACGGCAAAACCACTATAACCATACACCCATCCATCATATTTACTATTACCCCAGGTAGCCTGTTTATCCACTCCCTTAAGTCCTTTGGGGATTATCCCCTCTTCCTTGTGTTTCTTATGCCATACAGGACCCTTTGCCTCGACAAGCATTTTATCTACGCTTACTTCTTTGGGCGAAAAACGCTTCAGGAAACAAAGAAGTGACAAATCTTGGAGTTTTTCCAAACTTAAAGCAGATTTTTTTAAGCGGAGTCGCAGAGTTCTTTCGGGGATGGGTTTGTCAACAAGGATGCAGTTCAAGGTAATTCTTGATCTTTTGTTTGACTGCAAGCAAGGCAATGAACATTATTAGCTTCTCAGGGTAGAGAAATCTTGCTCCCCTTGTTCCATTGCGACCCCTCAACTATAACTAATGAATGAGGTCTTGACAAATAAAAAATTTTTTATTATATTATTTTTAGAAATCGTTTTACTTAAAAAAATTATTATAATTTAACAAAAATTCAAATTAATTTGCTACTATTATGAAAACGATTTCTAAAAACCACTCCTCACCACAAAATGTAATTACCATAAAAGATGTTGCAAAAAAAGCCAAAGTTTCAGTTTCAACTGTATCAAGGGTAATTAATCAAAATTATCCCGTAAGCGAAAAAACAAAAAGAAAAGTTCTAAAGGCAATTCAAGAACTTAACTACTCTCCCAATCTCACCGCAAGATCACTTGTCCTCAAGAAAACACACACCATTGGTGTTGTGTTACCGGATATGCATGGTGATTTTTTTTCTGAAATAATTAAAGAAATAGATAAAAAAGCCCGTGAATTTGGTTACCATGTTCTGCTTACAAGCTCACACAGCAACTTACAAGAACTTGATGAGGTTTTAATATCGCTTTTAAATGGAAAGGTTGACGGAATGATTATTATGAATCCCACATTGAAATCTATTTATGTGGAAACAAGACTATTAAGAAAAATACCACTTGTATTGCTTAATTGCTGTGGTGATATTCAGAATTCAGATGTCATATTAATTGACAACTATACAGGCGCTTATAACCTGACGAAACATCTAATTAAACATGGTCATGAGAAAATAGCAATTATAACCGGCCCACCTGATAACTTCGACTCGATAGAAAGATTAAAAGGTTACAAAGATGCACTTAAAGATGCTGGAATAACACCATCACCCGAGTTTGAATTTCATGGTGACTTTACAAAGGATTCAGGTTATGAGATTATGAAGTCAATTTTATCTCTTTCAACAAAACCCACCGCCATTTTCGCTCTGAATGATGATATGGCCATCGGTGCCATTCAATATGCTAAAAAAATTGGACTAAAAATACCCGCAGATATTGCAATTGTTGGCTTTGATGATATACCGATGGCAGAGCACATCAATCCAAGTTTAACCACTGTCCGTGTCCCGATGGATAAAGTTGGCAGCATGGCTGCTGAAAAGTTATTTGAAAGAATTGAAAAAGGAACTGAGCTTAAATTCTCAAAAACTGTCCTCGAAACAACATTAATAGTGAGAGAATCATGCGGATGCTTATAATAAAAATAAAAAGTTAAAGAGGTGATGCCAGACGAAAAATATCCTTAAATTTTCACTTTATTTCCCGTTCTTTAAAAACTTAGGAGTGAGATTCGTTGTTAAAATTCCCATGTTCTAATGAAATTTATTTTTGTTCGTATGATTATAGCCCGAAGGTATGGATTAACAAAAATCAAAATTTTTAAAACTTAAAAACAAATTAAAGGGTTAAAACCATGAGAAATGCAATAGTTATACTGGCAATTTTTCTTATCATTGTAAATTTTGCCTTCGGGCAAACATTCAAGAGGCAAGATGCCATCTGGGCAAGAACTGCCCCACTCAACTCAATCACAGTTGATGGAAAACTCGATGAACCAGCCTGGGCAAAAGCTGAATCAGTCGTGGTTTACTATGGTAAAAGTTCAGGGCTACCCGGAAGCGGATGGAAGGATGAAAGTGGAGTTAAACCATCAGATCCAACAAGAGCTGTTTTAAAGTTTTTAGTCAGTGCCAATAACCTCTATATCGGAGCAATTGTTCCAGATAGTTCCGTCGGGGGCGGATTGTTTAATATGTTCGATGGGTTCCTTATGAATATGAGGGATCACGCTAAATCAAGGAAAGACCCGGCAGGACATTACTTTCCAGCGCCTCCATTTGAGTATTTCTACGGTTGGGTAACTGAAAGTTGGGCTGATCCAAATACCGGAAGAGTCGGAGCGTCACCCGGTTTCTTTGGTTGGGCTGGGGGTCCAAGAACCGAAGGAGATTCTTTAGCAAGAATCTGGTATGCAGTTACGCGTGTTCTTGGCGTTTCGAATACCGATACCGCTGCAAGTGGTTCTTTTAGCCCTGATACTGGCTATGTAGTTGAATTTAGATTTAATCTTACCCCACGCGGTTACGATGTAACAAGACCACAGGGAGATGTAATAGAATTTAACATATCGATTTATGATGCGGATTGGCAGTGGCCATTCAACTCGGATAAATTCAGCGGTAACAGATCCTGGTGGCAGGGACCATGGGGCAACGCATCTTGGTATAATGTAGCGAGGATTTATGCAAAACCAGATGTTGGGCTTGATTCACCGCTGCCAGATATTCCACC
>JBKBWH010000032.1:0-3970 GCA_046289115.1 Candidatus Kryptonium sp. | reverse complement strand
CGTATGGCAAAATCTTAATCTGAAAGCTATAAAACTTGCTTATGGTGACACATCGGTAATTTACTCTTACCCTACTATTGGTCCCTATAGAAGCGGATATTTCAAACCCGAGGGTGCGGGACCAGGTCAAGTTCTTGATCCTGGAAAGGCTGATGTTAAGATATTTTATAGAGGAGATACACTTTATATTGGCGTTCAAATATACGATCAAGTCATTACTTCGAGGGCTGATTACGACAAATGGGATGGGATAAGAATAATAATTGAAGACCGAGGAAAGGTTAACCCTGATGGTGTTCTTGAACAAAGAGATCTCATTCTGCGTCTTGATTCCACAGGAAAGGCTCTTGCAGATGGTTACCTCAAATACTTAATTGATTCCCTCAATGCAGCTAAAGTAGGTGTTAAAGTAACAGGCACCGTCAATAATTATAATGATGTTGATACAGGATGGACAGCTGAAGTTGCGGTTGATTTAACAAAACTTGGGTATCCAGCAGGCAGAGGCGATGGGGTTCTTTTCTTTAGTGCTACCCTCTTTGATTATGATGAATTCGAAAACCAAAATGATAACTATGGCACAAGAACATGGTTCTTTAGAGAAATGCCCGTGTTCTCAGCTGGACCAGCTTGGGCATATATGGATCCAAATGTTGATGTGCCTGTTAAGGTGCCTGATGATATAACTATCAAGCCAACAGAATTTAAACTTCTTGGCAATTATCCGAATCCATTTAACCCAGTGACTAATATAATGTTTACAATGCCGTATAGAGGAACTGTTACACTCAAAGTATATGATCTCGTTGGTCGAAAAGTTGCTCTCTTAAATATAGGGGAATATGAAGCTGGATATCATGAGTATTCATTTAACGCTAATAACCTTAGCTCCGGCATTTATTTCTACCAGCTTGAGATGAAAGATAAAAATGGTTCTATTGTCAAGACAAACTTTGGAAAAATGGCTTTGATTAAATAAAATTGAAAGGGGGAGGGTTGTAATGCCCTCCCTTTTCTTTATAAATGAAACTGGAGGTATTTTAAAATGAAATGGACAGTAAAGGTTTTCATCTCTCTGCTGATTTTTTCAGTTTCCTACTCAGATGTAAGGGGGAAATTAACAGGTAGAATAACGGATCAAAACAAAAACCCCATTGTTGGAGCAAATATCCTGTTAGTTGGAACAAATCTCGGAGCAGCAACAGATTTTGAAGGACGCTACATTATATTAAATATCCCCCCGGGAACATATGATGTTAGAATAAGTAGCATTGGCTATAAAACAAAGATAGTCCAAGGTGTTAAGATATCAGCTGGGCAAACAACATTTCTTAATGAAACCCTTGAGGAAACCGTGATTGAGCTCGGTCGAGAAATTGTAGTAACTGCAGAAAGACCCATAGTCGATGTAAGACAAACAAGCTCGGTATCAATTCTTGATAAAAATGAAATATCGGTTTTACCAGTTCAAGAATTGACAGATATAATTAACTTGCAGGCGGGAGTAATAGATGGACATTTCAGAGGTGGAAGATTGGGCGAAGTTCAATATCAACTTGATGGCGTCAGCATAAATAATCCATTTACAAATATGACAAATTTAAAAATTGATAGATCGTTGATTGAAGAAGTGCAGATAGTAAGCGGAACATTCGACGCTGAATATGGACAAGCGATGAGTGGTGTCGTAAACGTAGTTCTTAGATCAGGTAAAGAAGATAAACTTGAATGGAACTTTGAGGCTTATAGTGGGGATTATTATAGCCCTGATAAGAAAAAATATTACCCTCACATCGATAAATTTAATCCTGCATCAATCCAAAACTTTCAACTTAACTTAAGTGGTCCGACTTTTATCCCTGCAACTACTTTTCTTATTAACCTTAGGAAATATTACAACGAGAGTTATCTTTATGGTGAAAGAAGATTTCTTCCAACAGACACATCAGATCTTGAGAAAAAAATATTCAGACCAACTGGTGATGGTAAACTTGTCCCACTCTCATATACTGATGAATGGTCGGGGCATCTTAAGATAACGAATAAAAGTTTAAAAAATATTCAAATTAGCTATCAAGCGGTTTGGAACAAAATAAATGGGAAAACATATAATCATGCATTTCGCCTCAATCCTGAGGGAACAAAGACGCAGAAAACAACCTCTTTCGTACATGGCTTTGAATTAACACACACGGTTAATCCGAATTTTTTTTACATTCTTAATTTAAGGCAAAATTATTTTAAATACACCGACTATGTATACGAAGATGTATTTGACCCAAGATACCTCCAAGCAGGAAGACCTGTAAGTGATCCAAATTATGAATACGGCGCGGTTATCCAAGGCGTGGACCTGTCAAGATTCTTGCAAGAGACCAACTCTTACATAGCCAAATTATCAATCACAAATCAAATTTTGAAAAGTCATCTCATAAAAGCAGGATTTGAATTTCAAACCGCAAAAATTAAATTTGGTCCACCAGGTGTCATTGTTGAATCAAATATTGAAGGTAAACAGGTCCTTCTACCCAAGATCGAAGGACCGGAGATACCTGGCGTTAGAACATATCACCCAAGGTGGTTTTCAGCGTATATTCAAGATAAGGTTGAATTTCCTTGGCTTCTCTTAAGGGCCGGCGTTAGAGTTGAATTTTTTGATGCAAATGCAAAGATACCAAGCGATTTACAAAATCCGGCAAACAGTATAGAAGGCGCCCCTGAATCCAAACTTATACCCACTAAGAAAAAAATTGCCATAGCTCCAAGAATCGGGGTTTCCTTCCCCATAGCAAGTGAAACCGCGGTATATTTTTCTTATGGACATTTTTATCAACTTCCCGCGTTGAATTATTTGTTTTCGAATTCTGACTACTCAGTTTTGAAAGACCTTCAAGCTGGCGGTATCAGCTACGGTGTAATGGGCAACCCTGACCTTAAACCTGAATTTACAACACAGTATGAATTTGGATTTAAAACCCAGCTTAATCGGATCTTGGGAGTTGATATCTCTTTATATTATAAAGATATAAGACAACTTCTCGGAGTTGAGTTCGTTTCAACTTATACTGCCGCTGAATACGCAAGGTTCACAAATGTAGACTTTGGTAATGTTGCCGGCTTTATCATTGCTTTTGATTACAAAACTGGACCGTTGAGTCTTTCACTTGATTACACATATCAAACTGCAATGGGAAATTCCAGCGATCCAAGGGAGACAGCAATACGAGCCGAAGCTGGGGAGGATCCGAGACCCCGACTTATACCGTTAAATTGGGATCAGCGTCACACTCTTAACACATTTATTATACTTCAAAAGCCAAACAACTGGTCGTTGACAGGCATAATTAAATTTGGAAGTGGTCAACCCTATACACCAACCATAGGGACAACATTTGGAGCAAATCTTGAAGCCAACTCAGCAAGAAAGAAAAACTATATACTCGTAGATGTAAGGGCTGAGAAAAATCTGAAAATATTTGGAACCAATGTTAATGCATTTATTAGAATTTTTAATCTCCTTGGAACAAGATTTGTCAATGGCTTTGTCTTCACAGACACTGGAAATCCAGATTATTCATTAACACCAGCGAAAGATGCCGCTACCCTTATTGATCCATCAAGATATTATCAACCAAGAAGAATTGAAATAGGTCTTAACTTTAACGGTTCGTTGTTGGTTAAAAAATAAATCTCATAAGGTGAAATGAAAATTTTAAAGTTTACCATAATAAACATCATTTTTGCCTTTATATCCTCAAACGCGATTGCTCAACTTCAGCCAGTAACACCGCCGGAACTTCGCGGTAGAATTGACGCGGAAAGGAAAGGAGTACACGACGCGAACAATATAAGAACGATGTTCTATAACTTTGGTATGGTGGGTGATTATCCACCAGATCCATTGAATGTTGATTTAAGCGTTTTCTGGTCTGCTGAAGTCCCTAAGGGAAGTGGACTTAACTATAGTGAT
>JBKBWH010000329.1:0-1786 GCA_046289115.1 Candidatus Kryptonium sp. | reverse complement strand
TTGCATTATGGAACAACTCGATCGACATACTGTCTACGACTGCATAGGCATGGCGTTTTCCACGTTTAGCGAGTTCAGCGAATCCATTTGATCACGAAGAACAACGCTCGACACCGTCGATTGTACCGAAACCGTTCGATAAACTGTCGGTTGGTGAACAGGTTTCCCTCCACAAAGCAATGCCATGTCCGTTCAGAAGAAAAGCCCAACGGTTTTCCTAATAGATAAATGGCAATGATCACGGCATCTTTTTGTTTCACCAATGATGATTGCGGCGTTGCAAATATAGTTAAGAAAATGGTCGCATATTGTTTTTGAATTTTCGCTTGGTCTGTAAATGAAAGTGCTCTTGCACGGGAAGTCTCCTTTCGAGTGTTGACTGGCATTTTCATTATATATAGAAAATCTATGGGGAAGGGCTATTTACTCGATTTTATCTAGAACCACAGGTTTTATTTATGATTCTGTACTATTAGGTTGATTTTAATTATGGTCTTCCAAGGTTATCCCCGTAAGTAATCGCACGATAGCCACCACCATTTATGCAGTTGTTGTAATCAATAAAACCTTTTTTACTCATAGCAAAGTTTAATTGTATTTCTCCACTGTCCCCACTATCTCCATCTCTAAAATCTTCCCAGTTTGTTGTAAAGAAATACTGTTGGGGAGCTACTGTTCCTAATGCAACTACTTCTGATTCTTGGTTATCTACTCCACCGTCTGTCTCAAAATCGAATTTTGGATCGGGTAGATTTGTAGTAGAAACATAGGCACTAATCTCTAAATCAAGTGAATTATCAGGAACAGCTGTCATATCAACAGTAAAATATGCTGCAGAATTGTCACAACTTGTTCCAGGGTTATCTCCACCGTTGTTATATTCCTTGATTTGACTCACGTTATATGAGTCTAAAGTAAACTTACTTTCTGTTCTAATGTAGTAGAAGCCGTCGTATCCAAAATACGATTTGAGACTACCTGTTCTCGGTACGTACGAACCATTGTTGTAATTAGAGTAACTCCAAGATGTTGAATCTCCTATTGTTTCAGCCGCAGTAGTCCCTCCTAATACAAAAGTAGCTAGAATGGAAGCAAGTGGAGATGTGAACAAATTCTTCTTCAACATAATAATAACCTCCCTCAAGATTAGTACATTAAATGCATGTCAGTCGCCAAGTGAACTGAACAGTTTATTTAACTTAATATTAAAAAAAGAAAAAAAAAACTGTCAACATTTTTTACATTAATTTTATATAAAGTAAAAATTTAATTTTTTAATCGAAGATTTTACTTTATCATTTAAGATCGATGTGCATAGGGAAAATAGGGAGTTCAAAACATGCCAGTTCTTCTTTGCTGTAAAAGTGATCAGAATATTTTTGGAAATTTAGGAAATATCCGCTATGCGCCATGCACGAAAAGCAGTCGTTACCGTTTCGATTGACAAAGTTGACTTTATTTCTTCTGCAAAAGTAGGTGACATTTTAAAGCTCGAAGCATTCGTCTACTCGACCGGTCGCACATCCATGAAAGTATTCGTCAAAGTCGAAACGGAAGATTTATTTACAGGTGAACATCACTTAACAACCACATGCTTTTTAACGATGGTCGCCATCGATCAAAACAAAAAACCGACGCCTGTTCCAAAAGTCATCATTAGCGAACAAGAGGAGCAAATTGGACAACTACATCAGCAAAACAAACGAATCAACAAGGCATAGATATTTACACGAAAAAACCACACGCCCGATTACATATATCGTAATCTATGGCGTGTGGTTTTTTC
>JBKBWH010000328.1:0-1786 GCA_046289115.1 Candidatus Kryptonium sp. | reverse complement strand
AAATTTTCAGGGGAGAGCAATTTCAATTTAGTGTTTTTGGCTACGACAAGTATTTTAACCCAATTCAAATTACTTCAAATCAAATTTCTTGGTCTTGTGATTCGTCAATTGGGACGATAAGTTTATCTGGGCTTTTTACCGCTGGCAGGAAAAATGATAGTGGTTATGTTTATGTGGCTCATATTAATGGGTTAAGGGATTCGTGTTTTGTTGTCGTCTACGGTATGAAAAATATCTCAATATCGCCTAAGAATGTGGTGACGGATACAAGCAGAGCAATTCAGTTTTCGGTTAAGGGTTTTGATTTGGAGGGAAATTTTAGGACGATTTCAGGGAGCGATGTCCAATGGGAAGTTATTGGTGGAATTGGAAGTGTGAATATACTTGGCTTATTTCGTGGACAGATGGAGGGAAGTGGAAAAATTGTCGCAAAAGTTGATGAGCTTTCTGATACAGCTAATGTTCAGGTTATAATCGGTAAAGGGGAAAAGTTACTTGAGAAATTCGATGAAATTAAATTTACAGTTTCAGCCGAAAATATAGATGAGTGTAAAATTTTTTTAAGTGATACAAATTTTGTCTCTGAACCAAGATCGTTGGGCATTGAGTATAGATTTATTCATGCATCGGGGAAACAACATTGGATTTATGTTAATTCTGAATTTCCAATTTATGGGGTTCCTGATTCGATTTACCTTTACGCATATGGTGATGGTGGCTCTTATAGAGTTTATTATTTTGTTTCAGATGATAACGATGAAACATTTGTTTTCACGGGTGGGCTTATAAATTGGGCTAATGAATGGAGAAGGGTTGGGGCTTCGACAAAATATCCAATTCAAACTGCAACTGGGACTTATTTCTGTTATCCAATAAAAATCTTAAAAATTGCCTTTTACTTCACTGGAGCTTATTCAAATGGCTCCGAATATTTCGGCAAAATTTTTATTGATGACCTAAGTATAACATATCCAGTTAAGGTTACTTTGGTTGAGGATGCGTTGGTCAGGGAAAAATTGACATTTAAACTTTTCCAAAATTATCCAAATCCATTTAACTCTGAAACGAAGATAAAATTTTCGATACCGGGGTCCGTGTCTCATCCAGTCGAATTGAAAATTTACGATGTTCTTGGAAGGGAGATCGCAAAAATTTTTAGAGAGGAGCTCAAGCCTGGAATTTATGAGGTTAATTTTGACTCATCTGGGCTTTCTTCTGGGGTTTATTTTTGTGTTCTTTTAGCTGGGAAATTTTATGATGTAATTAAAATGGTTGTTTTGAAATGATGAAGGCAAGTGAAATAGTTGAATTGGTTGATAAATTTTCGGGCGGGAAGTTGAAAGAAAGAGATGCTTTTGAATTTTTACTTTCTGTTGCGATTGAAAATAATTTGACTGATTTAGTAGATGAGATTGCTTTTCATTCCAAGTTTTTATGGCGAATGTTTTCATTTTTGAAAAGTGGGAGGAAGTTTCAAGAGGTTGATGAGGAGGTTTATAAAGGCAGGATCGTTGCGCAGATAAGTGAAACTGTTGAGAAGATTAGAAATTTAATTTTCAAAGTTATCGATGCTGGTTCGGAGGATCAGAAAAGAAATTTTGCTCAAAAGTTTTTAGGAACTGATATGGAGGGGTTTGAAAATTTTATAAATCTTGTCCATGATTTTTATTGGTTGAAGAATTGGAAAATTGATAGTTCAACGAAATTGCCATGGTGAGGTTAAAAATTTTTAGTTTTATTTTGCTTTTAAATTTCTCGGTGGCTCAATATAAATTTGCAGTTATAC
>JBKBWH010000327.1:0-1787 GCA_046289115.1 Candidatus Kryptonium sp. | reverse complement strand
CCCTGTTTGAAGATTCAAGCAACACGGTTGAAGATACAAGCTTTGTTGTGATTCAAAATTGTGTTGATATGAGGTGGAATTTAAGTGATGTTAATGACAAGTTTTTCATTGAAACGGATTCAATTTTAATTCGAGTTGATAAATTTCCATTGAGAATTTATTACTACGATAAAACTGGAAAACTTTTACTAAAGGAAAGGAATTCAGGAGGGTTTGGTTATAGCGGCAGGGAGAAATATGTATTTTTTGAAATTCAACCGGATGAACATTTTTATGGACTTGGTCAAAAGGGGATTGAGATTGACAGAAAAGGATACGCATTTAGCACATATAATCAACATATCGGCGGTTATGAAGCGCCGTTGAAAACTATGCAAATAAATGTTCCATTCGTTCACTCAAATTACAATTACGGTTTATATTTTGACATTACATTTCCTGGTTATTTTGATTTTGGAGTTTCCATTCAATCGGTCTGGTATTACAAAGTTGAGGATGGGCAGATGAATTATTACTTTATTTACGCATCCTCAATGAAGGAAATATTGAAAAAATATTTTTGGCTTACTGGATTTCCACCCATTCCACCAAAGTGGGCTTTCGGTTTTTTGCAAAGCAAGTTTGGATACAAAAATCAAATGGAAGCCGAGAATGTCGTCAACACATTTTTAGAGAAAAATATCCCGCTTGATGGATTGATTCTTGACCTCTATTGGTTTGGATGGGGCAAGATGGGTAATATGACATGGGATAGAAATAATTGGTATGACCCTGTTAAGATGATATCAGATTTTAGAAGGTTGGGAGTTAAGACGATTTTGATATCTGAACCTTATATAAATCTTTCTTCAATTAACTATTCATTTGCTGATAAAAGTGGTTTTTTTGCGTTTGATTCAACTGGAAAAACTTATATTTTCCAAAATTTTTGGGCGACGCCTTCATCACTGCTTGACTTGACGAATCCATCTGCGCAATTGTGGTGGTGGGGGAAATATAAAAATCTTCTAAATGAAGGTGTTGATGGGTTTTGGACTGACCTTGGGGAGCCGGAAAATCATCCTGACTTTCTAAGACATCATCTTGGAAGTGCAAGGAAAGTTCATAACATTTATAATTTCCTATGGGCAAAAACTTTATACGATGGTTATAAAAATGATTTTCCCGATAGAAGGATTTTTAACTTGACAAGATCTGGATTCGCTGGAATTCAACGCTTTGGTGTCATCACATGGTCTGGGGATGTGCGAAAAAGTTTTAATGGACTTAAAGTTCAAATACCGATGTTGATCGGGATGATAATGTCAGGTATACCTTATCATAATTCAGATATCGGTGGGTTTACAGGTGGAACGACAACACCGGAGTTGTATGTCAGATGGATTCAGTTTGGTACTTTTTGTCCTGTTATGCGCCCTCATGGACATGAACAACCCCTTGAGCCATGGGCTTTTGGTGAAGAGGTCGAAAAAATAGTCAGAAAATATATTGAGCTTCGATATCAATTAATACCGTATATTTACACATACGCTTACAAGACATGGAAATACGGAGAAACGTTAATAAAACCCGTTTTATATGAGTTCCCAAATGACAAAAATGTTTACAATTTAAGCTATGAATATCTTTTTGGTGATTTCATCCTTGTTTCACCTGTGTTTACTTCCGGGCAAAGGGTAAAAGATGTTTATTTACCATCAGGGTGCTCATGGGTTAATTTTTGGACTGGTGAAGTTTATGCAGGTGGCAAAACAATTCAAGTTGATGCACCACCTGAACAAATACCT
>JBKBWH010000326.1:0-1802 GCA_046289115.1 Candidatus Kryptonium sp. | reverse complement strand
GGAGCTTGGTGCTGTTACAATTAGTTATGATCCCGAAACTGAAATAGTTGAAAGAAGAAAACTTGATGGTATAACAGAGGAAGCAATTAAAGAGAACGCAAAGCGTTTCATCGGGGAGATTGAACAAGTTCCACCAATGTATTCTGCAGTTAAATATAAGGGTAAACCGTTATATAGTCTTGCAAGGAAAGGAATTACCGTAGAGAGAAAACCGAGAAAAGTTAAGATTTATGATTTTCAAATCTTTGAGGTTAATCTCCCTGAAGTTCGCTTTAAAGTGAGATGTTCAAAGGGAACTTATATCAGAAGTCTTGTTTATGATTTTGGAGAAAGTTTGGGTTGTGGAGCTTATTTGAAATCTCTCGTCAGGACGAGGATCGGTGATTATAGTCTTGAAGATGCTTTAACGGTTGAAGAACTTAAGAAAATCTCATTGCAGGGAACGGATGGAGGTGGTTAGAAACATAAATAAAATTGTCAAGGACCCCAATTCAATTGTTACGGTTGGTGTATTTGATGGGGTTCATATCGCTCATCAGGAAATTTTAAAAAGAATGATGGAAGAAAAGATTAAAACGGGAGCGAGAACTGTTCTTGTAACATTTGACCCACATCCACAAGAGGTTTTACATCCAAACGAAAAATTTTATATCTTAACGACGATTGATGAAAGGATTGAGCTTTTGAGAGATTATGAACTTGACGTTGTTTTCGTTGTAAATTTTACGCCTGAGTTTTCAAATATAACTGCTGAAGAATTTTGCAAGGAAATAATGCTTGGGAAAATAGGTCTGAGGAAAGCAATCGTTGGATATAACCATGCTTTTGGAAAAAACAGAGAAGGAAATCCCGATAAGCTTAGAGAGTTTGCAGAAAAGTATGGGTTTGAGGTTGAGTTAATTCCACAACTTCTTGTTGAAAATAATCCTGTAAGCAGTTCAAAAATAAGGGCGATTTTGAACGAAGGAAATGTCAAACTTGCATCTAAGTTGCTTGGGCGGTATTATTTTATAAATGGAGTCGTCGTCAAAGGAAGTGGTCGTGGCAAAAAGCTCGGTATTCCCACGGCAAACATTGAACCAATATCGACGAGAAAACTTATGCCGAAAAATGGAGTTTATGTTGTAAGGGTGACGATAGATAGAAAGCATTATTTTGGGCTTATGAACATAGGTTACAGACCGACATTTGAGTTAGATAGTGAAAAGGTTGCGGAGGTAAATATATTTGACTTTGACGAGGAGATTTATTTCAAACATATAAAAGTTGAGTTTATAGAAAGGTTAAGGGATGAGGTGAAATTTTCAACCCCAAGGGAGTTAGTTGAACAAATTGAGAGAGACAAAAAAGAAGCAGTTAGATTAATTGAAAAGGAGTTTTCAGTGGTGCTCTGATTGAATTTTGAAAAACAAAAATAAAAAAAGGAGATATGCCATTGACAAGCGAACAGAAAAAAGAGCTCGTTAGAAAATATGGCAAACATGAAAGGGATACAGGTTCCCCTGAGGTTCAAATTGCGATTCTTACTGCTAGAATTAATCAGCTTGCTGAACATTTTGAGAAAAATCCGAAGGATAAGCATTCGAGGATGGGATTGATCAAAATGATAGGTAAGAGAAGACGTTTGTTAAGATATCTTGAAAGGACGAACTATGAAAAGTATAAGCAAATTCTTGATGAACTTAATTTAAGAAAATAAAAGAAATCAAAAGGTGGTGGCGGAAATATGCAGTATTTGAAGAAAGAAATTGAGATCGGTGGACGCATTCTTTCATTTGAGATTGGAAAGTATGCAAAGCAAG
>JBKBWH010000325.1:0-1807 GCA_046289115.1 Candidatus Kryptonium sp. | reverse complement strand
CGAAGGATCCTCGAACTTAATTGTATGACGAGAAGCGTAATCATAGTAAATTTTCCCAAGGATCTTCATCGCTTCAACATCCTGCTCATTCGAAAGATCAATCGCTTTCTTGAGTGGCTCAACTGCCGGATCAATTTCTCCCTTCGCAAGATAACTATAGGCAAGATTCTTATAAGCTGCTGCACTATCCGGAATTATCTCAGTGCAAGTTCTAAAAGATTCAATCGCTTTATCAATGTAGACAACCGAATCACGATTATTGCTAAATCTTGTGAAATAAGCTACACCAGCGTTGAAGTTATCAACCCAATATTTAAGTTTGTAATTGTTAATGTCATTTTCAAATCGATTTGAAACTTCCAAAGATTTGTTGAACGCCTCAAGCATTCCCTTATAATTTTTCTGCTCACCTCTGACATAACCAAGCAAAAACCAAGCCTCATCATTTTTAGGATTATTCTCAACCTCTTTTAAAAGCTGCTTCTCGGCATTTGCCCAATCTTGCCTCTGCATGTAAACCTTCGCCCCCGTAACCTCAGGACTTGCACATTGAAATCCTGTGGTCGAAATATAGATTAAAATGCCAATGAAACCAAATAAGAATAAAGTTGATTTTACCTTGGACATGTCGTTTTGCTTGCAAATTAATTTTTTAAATTTTTTCCCTTAAATATACCAAAAAAACCACGATTTTTCAAAAAATTACGAAACCCAAAATAAATTGAATACCCCCCCAAAATCCCTATTTCAAAATTTCCGCTATCATTTTAAGCAGCTTGTCTATATCAAACGGTTTCTCAATAAAACCAAGTACCCCTTCAACTTCCTCTTTTTCAGATTCGGTAATATATCCCGTAGAAATTATCACTTTCACATTTGGATCTATCAAAAGGAGTTGTGCCAGCGTCTCCTTGCCACTCATCTTCGGCATATTAAGATCAAGAATGACAAGATCAATTTCATCTCTATGTTCCCTATAAATGTTTATCCCCTCAGCACCATCACCAGCAGTATAAACCTTAAACCCCTCAGCTTCAAGCAATTCCTTCGTAGCAATCCTTATCTCCTCTTCATCGTCAATCAAAAGCAAAGTCCCAGTTTTTTTCACTTCCGTTTTCCTTATATCCTCACTTTTCTCTACACCTTTCTCTTTATACACAGGAATATATACCGAAAATTTTGTCCCTTTACCAACCTCGCTGTAAACCTTTATAAACCCATCATATGATTTCACAATCCCATACACGGTTGGAAGTCCAAGCCCAGTGCCTTTCCCAGGAGGTTTAGTTGTGAAGAACGGCTCGAAAATCCTTCGTTTTACTTCCTCTGTCATACCAATACCTGTGTCAATTACATGCATAACCAGATACTCAATACCTGGCTTCCCATCTACTCCATTCCCAACCCTATTTTCGGTCTTAAAAATCAATTTACCACCATTTGGCATCGCATCCCTCGCGTTTACAGCGAGATTAAAAATAACTTGTTGAACTTGCGCCTCTTCCCCAAGTATTATGTGATTCTCTGCATTTGAATGCGTTTCTATCTCAATGTTTCTCGGAAAAGTTTCCTTGAATACCTTTGCCGAATCTTCAATCAAGCGATGCATATCAACAGGCTTCATCTCACCAGATGGTTTCTTCCGCGCAAATGTAAGGAGTCTCTTTGCAAGTTCAGCCCCACGCAGTGCGGTTGTCTCAATCGTATCAATCCATTTTGTATATTCAAAATTTTTCGCCTTCATTTTAAGAAGTTGAGCGGAACCGATTACAATTTGCAAAATATTATTAAAATCATGCGCGATGCC
>JBKBWH010000324.1:0-1829 GCA_046289115.1 Candidatus Kryptonium sp. | reverse complement strand
CTCCAAAAAAATCTCCGCTGGTACCAAAAAATCAATATATTTACACAATGTAAATACATCAATACCAATTTCGGGCGTAATCAAAACAATCTTTTTATTTTTATTCAATTCTTTTTCTTAACCTTGCTGTTGGAATCCCAAGTTGATCCCTATATTTGGCTACAGTTCGCCTTGCGATGTTGAAACCTTGCTTTCGTAAAATTTCAGCGATCTGGTCATCGCTCAGTGGTTTGCGAGGGTCTTCTTGAGAGATTATTTCTTTTACTTTTTCTTTTATCTCCTTACTTGAAATCTCGCTTCCGTCAGCCGTGTTGATTTTCTCGCTGAAGAGTTCTCTTAATTTGTAAATTCCGAAATCAGTTTGAACATATTTTTGATTTACAGCTCTGCTTATAGTTGATATGTCAACCCCGGTTTTTTCGGCGACATCTTTGTAAATCATTGGTTTCAAGCCTTCCCCAGTTTCAAAAAAATCCCTTTGTAATTCAACGATAGCCCTCATAATTCGTAAAAGTGTCTCCCTGCGTTGATAAATTGCAGCGATGAACCATTTGGCTCTTGAAAATTGTTTCTTTATTTCTTCCTTTAACTCCGGATTAAGTTTCTTATGCCTTTTCAAAAGGTTGTAGTAAGTTCTATTTAGCCGAATCATTGGAACATTATTCTCGTTCAAAGTGATCACAAACTCATCCCCGATTCGTTCAACTATAAAGTCAGGTATGATGTACTCTTGAATCACGCTTTTTCCTTCCCCTGGTTTAGGGTTTAGTCTTTGTATTATTTGGATGACCTCTTTTAACCTTTGTTCGCTTAACCCAAATTTTTTCATCAATTCGTTGTATCTTTTATTCATAAAATCGTCGTATGCCTCATTTAAAATTCGCATAGCAAGCTTTTTCTTATCCTCTGGGGAATCACTGACCTCAAGCTGAACAAGAAGACATTCTTTCAAATCTCTAGCGCCAATCCCAGGTGGTTCAAGTCGTTGAATTTTTTTCAAAACATTTTCAACCTCTTCAGCTGTGACATCCATCTTTTCCCCAAGTTGTAGATCTTCTGCTATCTCTTCAATTTTTCTTGAGAGGTATCCATCATCGTCTATGTTTCCGAGTATTTCCTCAGCTATTCTTATTTCTTTATCGCTTTCTGCAACCGTCATAAATTGTTGCAAAAGTCTCTCATAAAGAGGTTCAATGGTGGGTGGCTGCCATGGAAGTTCATCTTCAATTTCTTCGCCGATTATATCCTTCTGCTTTGGTATGAATGCATCCTCATCTTCTTGGGTCTTGAGGAAATCGTCAAGCGTGTATTCTTCTTCAGGTTTTGGCAGCTTTTCCTGCGTGATTTCCTCATATTCCTCATTAAGTTCTTGCTTTACTGTTTCGCTTAACTCTGCATTTGCCTCAAGATCAAGTTCAAGCATTTCATCAATTGAGTTTTCAAGCCCTTCCTCAAGGAATGGGTTTTGCTCAAGTTCCTCTTTGATTTTTTGCTCAAGTTGAACTACAGGGACTTGAAGAAGTTTTAGGTACTGTATTTGTTGTGGTGTTAGTTTTTGTTCAAGCGTTTGATGTTGTCCATATCTTAGCACTTTGCCTCACCTCCGGTTATTCAAAGATTTGAATTCTTTGAGTATTTTATTATACCATTCTTGACCGAAATATCTTATCAAAGCTGGCTTTAAAAATTCGTAAAGTTTTATATTTTCCTTCTTGCCCCTCTTCACCGCTGGCTTGCACTCATTTATCTTAACATATTTTAAAATTTCTCCACCAATAGATGCCCCATTTAATCCGTAATTTCTCAATGGGAAAAGATGACAGGAGGCT
>JBKBWH010000323.1:0-1831 GCA_046289115.1 Candidatus Kryptonium sp. | reverse complement strand
TCTGGCATTTCACCTATTGCTCCGTATGTCCATATTCCTGCATTGTTAACAAGTATATCAATTTTACCGAAGTATTCAACAATTTCTTTCACCATTTTCTGCACATCCGATTTTTTGGAGACATCACCTTTAACAGCTATAGCTCTTTTCCCCATATTTTTAATTTGTTCCACGACAAAATTTGCTGCATCATCATTGTTTCGATATGTAATTGCTACATCCGCATTTGCTTTTGCAAATAAAAGGGCTGTTTCTCTTCCAATTCCTCTTGAGCCACCTGTGATAAGAGCTGTGCGACCTTTAAGATCGATCATAAACTTCCCTTTTTGATTTAAAATAAAAAGTTTTATGGACAAATGTCAAGAAAAATAAGGCAATTCTCTTGCTTTTGATTATTTCAAGAGTTATATTATCAAAAAATCAATTTCTGCTTGCCTATGGTTGAGGATATAAATTTCCTTAGAAATGTCTCAATTTTTGAGGAGCTTCCCGAAAGGGATCTGGCAAAGATAGCAAACTTGGGAACTCGAAAGACATTTTTGAAGGGGAGTGTAATTTTAATGGAAGATGAAATTGGTAGTGCGCTTTTCATCATAATTGATGGAAAAGTTAAAGTCTCAAGGCTGGATGAAACCGGAAGAGAAGTTATACTTTCTATACTTGGTCCTGGTGAAGTCTTTGGTGAGATGTCTTTATTAGATGGAATGAAAAGGTCTGCAACTGTTTCCGCGCTCACTGATACAGAAGTTTTAATAATTTATAGGGATGATTTTTTGAATTTGCTAAATAAGCATCCGCAGATTGCAATTTCGTTGTTAAGGGAATTAACACAGAGATTGAGAAAGGCTGATATGCAAATTAAAAGCTTATCGTTGAAGGATGCACAAGGTCGTGTGGGGTGTGTTTTAGTTATGCTTGCCGATGATCTTGGAAAAATGTATAAAGGTCATGTTATAGTTGAAGGGCTTCCGACGCAACAAGATTTGGCTAATATGGCAGGAACATCAAGGGAGACGGTGTCAAGAATTTTATCAAAATTTGAAAAGATGGGATTGATTAAAATTGAAGGGCGAAATCTTATAATTCTTGAGTATGAAAAAATGAAACAGATGTTTAAATGAAAGTTGATTTGCATTTGCATACATATTATTCAGATGGGGTTTATTCACCAACCCAGGTGGTGATGAAAGCAAAAGAAAATGGTCTTGATGTAATAAGTATAGTTGACCACGATACAACAAATGGGCTTGAGGAAGCGATAGAGGCGGGGAAGGAACTTGGAGTTGAGGTGATCCCGGGAATTGAATTGAGCTCAAGTATAAATGGAACGGATATACATATACTTGGATATTTCATAGATTGGAAAAATGAAAATTTTCAAGTCTATCTCAAAATTTTTCGTGAGTTGAGAATTCAACGAGCAAAGAGAATAGTTGAAAAACTAAATGCTCTTAATATACCTGTTGAGTTCGAAAGCGTGGTTGAAATAGCGAAAAATTCAGTCATAAGCAGAGTTCATATAGCAAGTGCTCTTGTTAAATATGGTTTCGTGAATGATTTCTATGAGGCTTTTAATAAATATCTTGGTGTTGGGTGTCCAGCTTATGAAAAAAACATCGATCTTTCACCGCGCAAAGCTATAAGGCTAATTTCTGAAGTTGGTGGACTATCTTTCATTGCTCATCCTGGGAAATCGATCAGCGAAATTGATCTGGCAAATTTAATTGAACTTGGAATTGATGGAATAGAAATTATACATCCATCGCATAACGAAGAATTAATTGAATATTACCGCTCGATAGTTAATGAATACTTCTTGCTTGAAAGTGGG
>JBKBWH010000322.1:0-1849 GCA_046289115.1 Candidatus Kryptonium sp. | reverse complement strand
ATCCAAGCAAGGGGTACTATAACTGGTTTAACGACAGCTGCTACAATCTTCGTGGTCGCATCAATTGGGCTTGCAATTGGCTCAAATCAAATCATCCTTGCAACAATTTTTACAGGTTTGGTTCTAATTGTTTTAACTTTGCTTTCAACTTTTGAAAAAACACTCCTTGGAAAATGCCACTTTCAACTCCTTGAGATCGAGATACTTGATGAGAAAGGAAAGGGCAGAGCTGAACTCATAGATATCTTGAACGAGCATGAAATAAGACCAAATCAATATCAGCTGATCGAAGAAAATGGAAATTTAAAAATTATCATTTCATATTGCGACAAACACCCATCGCATCATCGCTTTTTATCAGAACTTTTAAAAATACCTTACATCAAAGAGTTCAAAACTAAAACTTAACTTGTGCCCCTGCTTGAACTCCAATCCATTGAAAACCACTTGCCTGCTCAAGCCGTAAAATAAGCGTTTGCCACATCTCCCCGACAATTATTTTATACCTGGCATTCAAATTCAGCGATAAATTTTTCATAATTTTAAATTCAATCCCAGCGCCACCACAAAATCCCGCACTCCAATCTTGATACCTTCGCTCAGCTACATAATCATAAACATTTCCAACGGAGTCTTTAAAGAAATACTCACCCCTTAAACCAAACCAACGATACAATCCAAAACCAAGAACGCCATAAAGGTTTATAAAGTAAAAATCAATCAACGAATGTCTATATTCCGCACCGATGCCATAAATCTTCAATTCAAGATTTAAATCCTTATAGTAAAGCTTGTCTTCATTCTCCTTGTAAAACTTGTAAAATTCAATCCCACCGAAAAGAAAAGAACTCTTCCCTCGAACTTGACCAAGGTAAAGCGTTCCAGAGTAATGTTTATCAAACCAGCCCGAGAACCCACCAACAGGAATTATATAAATACCCTCACCTGCAGCTGTAAATTGAGCGCGTGAGTAGCTCAAGCAAATTAAAGTTAAAGCAATTATGGTGAAAGTTTTCTTCATTTCAATTCGAAGTTAAATTTTAATAATTGAACGAGAACCCAAGTGAAAGTCTAAACACATCGCGCAAGACAAAATTTTTATACGATTCGCCAATCTCACCAAGCGTAATCTTTCCAAATTCAACTTTTTCAATTTTATTCACGCTTGGATAATGTTCAAATTCAAACCCTAATACAAGCGATGCAACTTTAGTCAGCTTGTAACTTCCATCAAATTTTATACCAAAATTTAAAATAGTTCCCTTTTTACTTGGTGCATTGTTTTTGAACGAATACTGAAAAACATATGTCTCGCCCTCCGAAACATTCGGAAACCTTTTCCACCATGTTTCATTTAACCAAAAAGCCCTCTCATAAAATAAAATTCCAGCTCCAAGCCCAGCAAAAATTTTCAAGTTCCCGAGCTCAAACTCTCTACCAATTTGAATCTTCACAGGCAGAACATACAAGCGCTGCTCAGGATTTAATTTAACAGCATAATTTGAATCAGCAATCAATGTGCGTATATGATTGCGATACCAAATCCTCCAATAATCCCAATTCCATCTTTCAATAGTCATCGAGTCGGATGGTTCAAGTTTCATATCTTCGTAGCCTGAGATAAATTTAATCTTCCATTTTGAGCCCGCAATCCCGAACTTCAAATCTCCCCAAAAACCAAGTCCATTTGCTTTGTTGACATAGTTCATTCCTTTAATTCCAGAAACAAAATTTGAACCAAGTGTTATATTTTCAATTTTAACTTGACCGTATAATTGATGTGAAAGTAAGAAAATCGCCAAGATAAAAAATTTGAAGCGCATTGATTGTTAAGTTTTGAATTTTAAAT
>JBKBWH010000321.1:0-1861 GCA_046289115.1 Candidatus Kryptonium sp. | reverse complement strand
AGTGGTGCTGATATAATTGAATCAGCAGCGCTTGCGAACTATGCTGCGGGGATAGTCGTTGAGGAAGTTGGTGTTGTCCCTGTTGATAGAGAGAAACTTTTCAAAGCAGCTCTTCTTGATTCAAGAGGTGAATGGTGATGGGGAGAATTGTAAGCGTTGATGAAATAGTTGAGATAGTTAAAAGTCTCAAAAGCGAGGGTAAAAGGGTCGTCTTTACAAATGGTTGTTTTGATATCCTGCATAGAGGACATGTAGAGTATCTTGCAAAAGCTAAGGGTTTCGGTGATGTTTTAATCGTTGGATTGAACAGCGATTTATCTGTTAAGCAAATAAAGGGAGATGGTAGACCGATAGTTTCGCAGGAAGATAGGGCATTTATACTCTCAAATCTTGTTTTTGTTGATTATGTCGTAATTTTTGATGAGCCAACACCGTATGAGTTAATTTCTAAAATTATTCCCGATGTCCTTGTCAAAGGGAGTGATTGGTCAATTGAAGATGTTGTTGGAAAAGATATTGTAGAGGCAAATGGAGGTCGCGTAGTTCTGGTGGAATTAACCCCAAATAGATCGACGACGAATATAATTAAAACCATCCTTGAAAGATTCTGTGGGAGATGAGAAAATTATTTAAAAAGATTTTGAAGTTAGCTTTCTATTCGTTCTCTTTTTTCCTTATAGCCATTTCGATAATTTTGATCATTTCGCAGACGGAGAGATTTAGACTTTTCCTACATGATAAAGTTGAGTCTGAATTAAGGAAAACTCTTGGCGAAGAAATTTACCTTGGGAAGTTTTATGGGAATATATTCACAGGTCTTGGTGTTGATGGCTTTTATGTTGGGGTTGAGGGTAAAACTTTTGTTAAGGCATTAAGCGTTGAGTTAAAGTATAATCCGATGGGTTTGATAAAGGGGGGATATTCTTTTCGTGAAATAATTCTTTATAAACCTGAGGTTTATTTGATAAGGGGAAAGGATGGGAGGTGGAATTTCGAGAAAATTTTGAAACCAAGGCAGAAAAAGGAAGAGGCAAAATTTTTCTTTTCATGTGATAGGCTTGTGATCGATGATGGTAAATTTGTCTTTGTTGATTCTTTAAATCGAGGAAGGAGTAAACTTGCAGATAGTTTAAATTGCATTGATTATCATAATTTTGTTGTTCACGACATCAATGCTGTTTTCAGCGGAAGTTATTCTTCTGATAAGGTTAATTTGAAGAAGGTGAAGTTATCTTTTGTTGTCGATGACGATAAATTTAATGCGCAAATAGAGGGGAAAATTTATGCAGATAAACGCAAATTTAAAGCTGATGATTTTGAGATCGTAACGGGTGGTAGCAAAATTAGATTTAACTTTTCATCTGAGACGAGGGATGATATATTCAAGCTGAACAGGGACAATGTTGAGGATGTTTATATGAATGTTTCGCTTTTTGCTGATAGTTTTAGTTTTGGTGAATTGACGAGATTTATTCCGCATGTTTATTTTCTTTCTGGCTCTCCCACGATTAAGGTTGAAGCTGAGGGAAACTTGAGGAATTTAAAGGTTAAAAAGATAGAAGCCAAAGTTTACAACTCTGATATTTATGTCACTGGGGAACTCAAAAACATCGTGAGGTTTTCTGATTTTTTGATTGATGCGCACATCAATTCAAAAATTAACATTTCTGATATAAGCAAGTTTATAACGCTTGTCAAACTTCCAAAGTTTGGAATAGATCAGGTTGAGGTCGAGGGACGATATCGAGGACATCCACTTAAATTTAATTCAAATGTCAATTTAAAGTATGCAAATGCTGTAATAGGGTTGGATGGGATGCTTGATCTAAAAGATGGTTTTGTGTATGATTTAAAGTTTAAT
>JBKBWH010000320.1:0-1866 GCA_046289115.1 Candidatus Kryptonium sp. | reverse complement strand
CGTTGCACAGCGCAACCGCAACTTTGATAATAACCTTTCTTTTTTTGTGGCATCTTTACCTTGTTCATCTATCGCCGAGCAATTTCCCCATAAATACCTCCTTCTGGGATGGTTATGTGAGCGAAGAATGGCTTAAAGAAAACCATTATCTTGAGTATCTTACTCAGGTAAACCCTGAGGGAAAAGATAAGGAAGAGGGTGAGCGATGAAATTTTGAAATTTTATGAGATTGAGAAAGCAATCAATAATTTTATAAGTGAAGGTTCGTTCGGCGCGCACAATTTACAGTTTATCGATGTGTTAAGCCAGAAAATTGAAAAATCGTTAAAAAAATTTTAAATTTACTGCGAAGCAAAATTAGTGAAATTTGAGGCATGGAAAAAATGAAGAGCAAAAAATTGTTTTTAAGAGTTGGAGTTGGACTTTTGATCTTTCTGTTTGTTTTAGCATTTTCTGCGGAATTCACATCGCGACCATCTTTCTGTCCTACTTGTCATTACATGGAGCCGTTTTATGAGAGTTGGAAAACATCCACACATAAAGATGTGACTTGTGTTAAATGTCATTTTCCGCCAGGTTTGGCTGGAACTGTGAGAGGAAAGCTTGAAGGTCTTGTTCAGGTAGTTAATTACTTTGCTCGTTCCTATACCAAAAGGAGGCCTTGGGCTGAGATCTCAGATGAATCGTGCTTGCAGAGTGGATGTCATGAGACAAGGTTATTAAAAGGCAGGGTTATCTATAAAGGGGTTGTCTTTGATCATGGACCACATCTTGAGGAGATGAGGCGTGGGAAGAAGTTGAGATGTACAAGTTGTCATTCGCAAATTGTTCAGGGCGAGCACATCACTGTCACTGAAACAACATGCTTCTTGTGTCACTTTAAGCGGGATGGCGATGTTGAATTTGCGGTTTATAAAAAATTATCCAATTGCCAAATGTGCCATCATTGGGAATCTATACCGAAGCAGGAGATGTCAAGATATAGATTCGATCATTCTGAAGTTATAAATAGAAAGATTGATTGTAATCGTTGTCATGTCAATACGGTGGTTGGCGATGGATTTGTTCCAAAGGAAAGCTGTTATTCCTGTCATTTTGACCATGCACGTCTTGGCCAATACGGGAATACCGAGTTACTTCACAGGAGTCACATTGCTGAGCATAAAATTGAATGTATACAGTGCCATTTAACAATTCAGCATAAAGTTAAAAGGATAAGTCCGGATGAGGAGCTTGAATGTAAAAGTTGTCATACAGATGAGCATAAAAATCAGGTATTTCTTTTTGCAGGCAAAGAGTTGAATGGCTTAAAAGGTCATCCAGATCCAATGTTTGAGGCAGGTTTGGAATGTGCAAGTTGTCATATTTTTCATGAGGAGTTGATAGGGAAAGCTAAAGTTAAAGTTGCGAAGCCGCAATCTTGCGAGACATGTCATGGTAAGGGTTACGCAAGGCTTCTTAAGTTGTGGGAGGAATCAGCGAATAAAAAAATTGATGAATTGAAGCGTCAGGTTCAAATAGTTGATTCTCTTGTTAATGCTCCATCGGCGAAAGCACTTATCGAGAAAGCGAAAAACTCAATTTTAATAGTTGAATCTGGAAAGGCAGTTCACAATATGAAATATTCAGATCAAATAATTTCAAAAGGTTATGAATATCTTGCCGAAGCTTTGAAAATTGCTGGGGTAAATTATAACTTGCCCAAGTTTTTCGCTTCATCAAAAGTTCCAAGCGAATGTGCGAATTGCCATACCGGAATTGAAAATATAAGCAAGGCAATTTATGGAACTACTTTTTCCCACGCAAAACATGTTCAAGAAAATGGGTTAAAGTGTAATGTATGTCATTCAAATGCGAGGAAGCATG
>JBKBWH010000031.1:0-13229 GCA_046289115.1 Candidatus Kryptonium sp. | reverse complement strand
TGTGCTGTTATTGCGCCGACATTCCCAGCGCCAACTATTGTGATTTTCATTGTATAGCCCTCCGGGTTTATTTTAACAAAGGTGCTAATTACTTGCTACTTCAATTGGATAAACGCTAACCATTTGTTTATCTTTTGTCAGGTATTCAAATTTGACAATTCCGTCAATCTTTGCAAAAAGCGTATAATCTTTGCCCATGCCAACATTTAAACCGGGTTTAAATTTTGTGCCCCTTTGTCTAACGATTATGTTTCCTGCTCTTACGAACTCACCTCCAAATCTTTTAACTCCAAGTCGTTTGGAGTTGCTATCTCTTCCGTTTTGTGATGAACCGCCACCTTTTTTATGCGCCATATTGATTCACCCCTCTTTTAGTTTTTATTTTATCAAACTCGCGACTTTTGATTCAAGTGCAGCAAGTCGTTCTCTTATTTGAATTGCAATATCAATCTTTTCATCAAGACGTTTTATCTCTGTTCTAAACTCATTTCTAAATGCATTTAATTCAGTGCGAACGTTATCGATATCTTTTATTAGCCCAGAAGTTTCAGATTTTAATTCAGCATGAACGCTATCGATATCCTTCTTTAGTCCAGAAATTTCAGCTTTTAATTCACTGCGAACACTATCGATATCCTTTTTTATCCCGGCAATTTCAACTTTTAATTCATTATGAGCACCGTCAATATCCTTTTTCATCCCAGAAATTTCAGCTTTTAATTCATTGCGGACGCCGTCAATATCCTTTTTTAGTTCACTTTTTATCCCAGAAATTTCGGCTTTTAACTCATTGCGAACTAAGTCAATTTTTTCATCAACTCGCTTAAGCCCAGAATCAATTTTTTCGTCGAGTCGAGCAAGCCCAGAATCAATTTTTTGATCAAGCCGTCCAAGTCCAGAATCAATTTTTTCATCAAGTCTCTTAATTTCTGAATCAAATCTTGCCCTTAACTCTTGAATACTTGACTTAATATCATGAAGCTCCGGGACTACAAGTTCCTGAATTATTTTCGCTACATCTACCTTTGGCATTAACTTTCAAAATGAATTTTGTTAATTTCAATTTGTGTGTAGTCTTGACGATGCCCTTTTGTTACTTTATAACCTTTGCGACGTTTTTTCTTGAAAACGATAATTTTTTCACCTTTTACATGGTCAAGAATTGTTGCTTCAACAAAAGCTCCGGGTACATATGGATTTCCAATATAAGTTTTTTTGCCATCTTGGAGTAAAAGGACATTCTCAAGTTTAATTTTGCTTCCGGGTTCTTCCTCAAGTCTTTGAACGAAAATTTTATCGGACTCCTTTACTTTGTATTGATGCCCACCAATTTTTATAACCGCAAGCATCTTTCCCTTACATTTGTTTTAAATTCAATGCAACTAAATTTAGCAAATCGGTCGAAAAAAAACAATAAATTTTGATTATCTTTTTGTTCTTTTTAACTTTAAAACCTTGGACGACAACTCTAACTAAATTTTTTCGAATTTTTAAATGGGAAAAGGCGTAATTGCCATAGTGGGAAGACCGAATGTAGGAAAATCGACACTTTTCAACAGAATTATTGGTGAGAGGGACGCCATTGTCGATCCAAAAAGTGGTGTCACTCGGGACAGGCATTATGGGACAGCTGAATGGAATGGCAAAAAATTTTCGATTATAGACACAGGCGGGTATGTTCCGGATTCTGACAATGTTTTTGAAGCAGCTATAAGGGAGCAAGTTCAAATTGCGATCGATGAAGCAGATGTGATAATTTTTGTCGTCGATGCAATATCAGGGGTTACCCCTATAGATATCGAAATTGCAAAGATATTAAGGCAGACAAAAAAGAAAGTTATACTTGCAGTAAATAAAATTGATAACGAAAAGCTTGAGCTGTATTCATCTCAATTTTATGAACTCGGGCTTGGGGATCCATTTCCAATATCAGCGCTTCATGGAAGAAAAGTTGGTGATTTTCTTGATGAGGTGGTTAAAGACCTACCCGAGGTGAGTGAAGAAATTCAAAATGTTGAAAATCAGATAAAAGTTGCCATTGTTGGACAGCCAAATGTTGGGAAATCTTCATTTGTGAACGCTGTTCTCGGTGAAAACAGAATAATTGTTACCGATATACCCGGAACGACTCGGGATTCCATTGATACTTTTCTTGAATACAACGGGGTTAATTTCGTTCTTATTGATACAGCTGGATTGAGGAAGAGAAGCAAGATTAAAGAAAGCATAGAATTTTACAGTGCCATAAGAGCTTTAAAGGCGCTTGAAAGATGCGATGTTGCGGTTGTCATGCTTGATGCAACGTGTGGTCTTGAAAGGCAAGATTTGAGAATCATTGGGGAAGCTGGGGACTTGAAGAAGGGAATTATAATTGCAGTAAACAAGTGGGACCTTATCGAGAAAGATTCAAATACCGCTCTTGAATATGAGCATGCCCTTAAGGAAAGGTTAAAGGTCTTTGATTATGTTCCCATTTTATTCATATCAGCTAAAACAAAACAGAGAATTTTTAAAGTTCTTGATTTTGCAAAGATTGTTTATGAGGAAAGAAATAAAAAGGTGAAGACAAGCGAACTTAACAAGGTTTTATTCCCAATCGTTAAGGAAACCCCGCCTCCAGCTGTTTCCGGTAGAGAGATAAAAATTAAGTATGTCACGCAAGTTAAAACCGCACCACCTGTATTTGCGTTCTTCGCAAATTTCCCAGATGATATTCCGGAACATTACAAGAGGTTTCTTGAAAATAAGATTCGGGAACATTTCGGTTTTATTGGGGTACCTTTGACAATTGTATTTAAAAAGAAGTAATTGTTAACTTCTATCTTTCCTTGCTCTCGACAAGCAAAGTAACGGGACCGTCATTTATTATCTCAACGATCATCATCGCTTTAAAGACGCCCGTTTTTACTTTTTCTTCCCCCATAGCTTGCTTAAGATATTCAACGAATTTGTTGTATAAAACTTCTGCCTCCTCTGGTTTTGAAGCTTGTGTGAAGTCAGGTCTATTTCCATATCTCGTATCCCCATAAAGTGTAAATTGTGATACCACAAGGGCTTCCCCGTTTACATCTTTTACAGATAAATTCATTCTTTTATTTTCATCGTCAAAAATTCTAAGATTTGCGCATTTGTTCGCAAGATATTTTGCATCTTCTTCTGTGTCTCCATTTTTTACGCCAAGCAAAATTACGATTCCTTTTCCAATTTGACTATAAAGTGTACCATCAATTGTCACGCTACCTCGTATGACTCTTTGGACAAGTGCCCTCATCTTTTTTCAATTTTTATTTTTGCAACCCTTTCAATTCCAAGATAATCATTGAAAATTTCAACTTGGTTATACCCAGCCTCGCTAAAAATTTTCTTTACTTTTTCAGATTGACCGTAAGCCATTTCGACGAAGATGAAGCCAGTATTTGCGATTATCTCTTTTCCAACATCGGCGATCCTTCTATAAAAATTTAGTCCATTTGCCTCGTCAGTAATCGCAATCCTTGGCTCGAATTTTTTTATCTCATCCTGCAAACTTTCAAACTCATCAATGGCTACATACGGTGGATTTGAAACGATTATGTCAAATTGATTTTTAAATTTTGCTGTAAACTTCTCATCAAATAGGTCAAATTGAACGAATTGAACATTTCTAACTTCATTTAAAATGGCATTTTCATTTGCGACTTTAATTATTCTTTCGCTCACATCAATTCCAACCACGAAAACTTTATCTTTAAGAAACTTAGCCAAACTTATGGCTATGTTACCGCTTCCTGTACCGATGTCGAGCACTTTAACTGGGGCATTGTTAAATTCTTTTTTAATTGTCTCCATCACTTTTTCAACAAGGATTTCGGTTTCCGGTCTTGGGATTAAGACATCGGGCGTTAGTTTAAATTCAAGCCCCATAAATTCAGTTTTACCGATAATATACTGAAGTGGTTCCTTTTTCATCCTTCTTATTATCAATTCCCTTAATTCTTCAAGTTCTTTCTTTGTAAGCGGTTTTTCAAAATTAATGTATAAATCAACCCGTTTACAGTTTAGGACATAACATAGCATCAATTCAATTGTTAGTCTTGCCTCATCGATCCCTTTTGATCGAAGATATTCGGTTCCCCAGTTTATTATGTCAATTATTCGCCAAGTTTTTGTTTCAGTTTTATCCATTTTTAATTTCTTTTAAAGTTTTGACAATTCTTGCGGTATGCGAACCATTCCAATAAATTTTGCCACATTTTGGACATTGGTAGAACTCTTCAAATGATTTAGCTGTCTCTTCAGGGATCAAGTTTATGATGTTTGATTTCTCAACTTCAACTATTTCAACGTTGCAAATTGAACAGCGAGAAAATAAGTTTGTTTCGGTGTTGAGGTTTAAATTTTTGATGACTTCATTTAGTTGTTCTTTAAATTTTTCAGCTTTTACGATATAGAAATTTTTTGCTCCGAACTCTTCAACGACTCTTTTGCTTCGGGTTAGAAAAAGCCTTTCTTCTTCGTTTGCGATTTTGACAAGTTCCTTTGTTGAAAGTTTTGGATCGTAGATTGTATCGTATCCAAGTAGTCTCAGCCATTTTGCAAGTTTGCCGAGCATTACATCTGCAACAAATCGCATAGATATGATATTTTTGTTTTTCAGGTTTTAAATTAAAAAATTAGCGATGGATTTGCAATAGAGGTTGGATTTAAAACTTATGACGAAAAAGACCGCGAAGAAAACACATAAAACCGCTGTTGTTATAATTCCACCGAAGGATGTATGGAATCCAATTCAAAAGATAAGAGAGAAGCATGATAGACAATTTAGAAGATGGATGCCTCACATAACATTGATTTACCCGTTCAGACCGTTTGAAGAGTTTGAAAAAATTTATGGGGAATTTGAGAATATCTGTAGAGAGAGCAATAGTTTTGAGGTTGAGCTTGCTGAGTTTAAATTTTTTCGGCATTATGGTGGGAATTACACGATATGGCTTGCGCCTCAACCTTCAGATGAAATTGTGAAGTTACAGGAGAAATTGCAAGCCATTGTTCCTGATTGTGATGATGTGCGCAGGTTTGAGGGTGGTTTTACTCCACATTTGAGCGTTGGACAGGTTAAAGGAGAGGATAGGCTTAAAAATTTATTGATAGAGTTTCAAAGTTCTTGGAAGCCTGTTAAGTTCAGTGTAAACTCTATTTTCTTCATTTGGAGGGATGATCCGCCTGATGATATTTTTAGAGTTTGGAAGGAATTAAAATTTTTGGGATGAGCAATTGTTTTTTCTGATTTTTGTTGGTATAATTAAAAGGTTTCAGTTAAAACAAAATTTGTGAAGAAAAATGTCCACAACGATAGTTGATATTCAAGCACGTGAAATTCTCGATTCAAGGGGAAACCCGACCATTGAAGTAGATGTTTATTTGGAATCGGGTGCAATGGGCAGGGCTGCGGTTCCAAGCGGAGCTTCAACGGGAGAAAATGAGGCTCTTGAGTTAAGAGACGGTGATCCCAAAAGATATTTGGGCAAGGGTGTATTAAAAGCAGTTGAAAATGTTAACAACATCATTGCTGATGAGCTTGAAGGTTGGGATGCTTTTGATCAAGTTGGCATTGATAGGTTTTTAATTCAACTTGACGGAACTCCAAATAAATCTCGGCTTGGTGCAAATGCTATTCTCGGTGTTTCATTGGCAGTGGCAAAAGCAGTTGCAAATCATCTGGGCATCCCACTCTACAGATACATTGGCGGTGTTAACGCTAAAGTTTTACCAGTTCCATTGATGAACATTTTAAATGGCGGGAAACATGCGGATAATAATGTTGATATTCAAGAGTTTATGATCGCTCCGGTGAACGCACCTTCGTTCTCAGAGGCTTTGAGAATGGGGGTGGAAATTTTTCATGCGCTTAAATCTGTTTTGAAATCTAAAGGTTATAACACCGCCGTTGGAGATGAGGGAGGATTTGCTCCAAATTTAAAATCAAATGTCGAAGCTATAGAAGTTATACTTGAAGCGATTGAAAAATCTGGTTATAAGGCTGGCGTTGATGTTTACCTGGCTCTTGATTCTGCAGCTAGTGAGTTTTACCAAGATGGTAAGTATGTCTTTTTAAAATCAGACAAATCTCAAAAAACACCTGAGCAAATGGTGAAATTTTATGAAGATCTCGTCAGACAATACCCAATTATTTCAATTGAAGATGGAATGTCGGAGCATGATTGGGAGGGTTGGAAAATGTTGACGCAAGCGCTTGGTGATAAAGTTCAACTTGTCGGTGATGATATTTTTGTGACAAACATTGAGATATTTTCCAGGGGAATTGAATCTGGGATAGCAAATTCAATTTTGATAAAATTAAATCAAATTGGGACATTGACTGAAACGCTTGATTGTATTGAACTTGCGAAGAAAAATGGGTATACCGCTATTATAAGCCACAGATCTGGGGAGACAGAGGACACCACGATTGCGGATCTTGTTGTTGCAACAAATGTTGGGCAAATAAAAACGGGCTCAGCTTCAAGAACAGACAGAATTGCAAAGTACAATCAATTATTGAGGATTGAGGAGGAGCTTGGTGAGGATGCTGTCTTTGCGGGGTTGAGGGCTTTTAAAGTTTCAAGATAAGTGGATCGGGTAAAGTTTGATTTTGCCTTCGATTTTTATTATTTTTACAAAAATTTTGCAGGAAAAATCCAAGAATTTTTTGCTTCTCATGGAAAAAATAAAGGTTAAATTGCCTGATAATAGTTTTTTGGAAGTGGATAAAGGGACAACGCCTTTACAGATAGCCGAAATTCTAAGCAAGAGGCTTGCTAAAGATGCAGTTGCAGCAAAAGTCAATGGTGTTGTAATAGACCTTACTCGCCCACTTGAGGAGGATTGCGAGCTTCAGATTTTGACTTTTGATGATCCTGAAGGTAGGGAAGTGTTTTGGCATAGTTCAGCTCACCTTATGGCTCATGCGATTGAGGAACTTTTCCCGGGTGCGAAGTTCGGAGTTGGTCCACCGATTGAGGATGGATTTTATTATGATGTTGATGTTGATAGACCGCTTACAGCGGAAGACCTTGTCAAAATTGAAGAGAAGATGAGGGAACTTGCGCAAAAGGATGAACCTTATGTTAGGAAAGTTGTCACGAGGGAAGAAGCGCTTGAATTTTTTAAGAAGAAAGGCGATCCATATAAAGTTGAAATCATAGAACAGATTGACGATAATGATGTGATAACTTTGTACAGTGAGGGAAGTTTTACTGATTTATGTCGTGGACCACATTTGCCATCAACTGGGAAGATAAAATATGTTAAGTTGTTAAACATTGCTGGGGCTTACTGGCGTGGTGATGCAAAGAATAAGATGTTGCAAAGGGTTTACGGTGTCGCCTATCCTAAAAAAGAACTTCTTGATGAGCATTTGAGGCGTCTTGAGGAGGCAAAGAGGAGAGATCACAGGCGGCTTGGGAAGGAGCTTGAGCTTTTTGTTTTTCATGACATTGCTCCGGGTGCGCCTTTTTGGTTACCTAAGGGGATGATAATTTTCCGTGAGCTTGAAAAATTTATTCGTGAGGAGCTTGACAAGCGTGGTTATGAGGAAATTTCAACTCCGATCCTTGTAAAGAAAGATTTATGGGAGAGATCGGGACATTGGGAGCATTACAAAGAAAATATGTTTGTGCTTGAGGTTGAAGATGAAATTTATTCTTTAAAGCCGATGAATTGTCCGGAGAGCACTTATGTCTATAAGATGCGGACGAGAAGTTATAGAGACTTGCCACTGCGACTTGCGGAGATAGGAAGATTACATAGAAATGAAATTTCTGGTGCTCTTGGTGGAATGTTTCGCGTCAGACAGATAACAATGGATGATGCCCATATTTATTGTAGACCAGATCAAATTTTAAATGAGATAAATGAGTTGATTGATTTTGTAAATTATGTTTATGGAATTTTCAAGTTTCAGCCAGCGTATTATCTTTCAACGAAGCCGGATAATGCAATGGGAGATCCAGAGTTGTGGGAACAAGCTGAGCAAGCGTTGAAAATGGCGCTTGAGCAAAATGGAATAAAATATGGCTTAAAAGAGAAAGAAGGCGCGTTTTACGGTCCTAAAATAGATGTTCAAATTAAAGATGCTCTCGGCAGAGATTGGCAGGTTGCAACAATTCAACTTGACTTTGTGATGCTGCCGGAAAGATTTGATTTGACTTACATTGATGCTGATGGACAACCGAAGCGACCGGTTGCAATTCATAGGGCGATATTTGGATCATTTGAAAGATTTGTTGGGATTTTGACTGAACATTTTGCGGGCAATTTTCCTGTCTGGCTTGCACCTGTTCAGGTTATAGTTTTACCGATAACGGATGCTCAAAATGATTACGCAAGGGAAGTTTGGGAGAAAATTAAAAAATTGAAGATTCGTGCGGAACTTGACCTAAGAAACGAGAAGATAACTTACAAAATAAGAGAAGCAGAAACCCAAAAAATTCCATATATGCTTATAATTGGTGAGAAAGAGAGAACAAGCAGAACGGTATCGGTAAGAAGACATGGCAAGGGAGATCTTGGGGTATTTGATTTGGAAAGTTTTATATCCCGAATTAAATTTGAAATAGAAAGCAAAGTTGTGGAATGAATGATGAGCTTTTATGAAATACTTACACTTGGTGGAGTGATGGCGACGATTCTTGGTATATTTTTGACTTTGTATGCAGTTATAAACAACAAAACTTTGAAAGCCGAGGCAAGAAATACGAATGAACTTATAAATCAGTTCAGAAGGGAACATCAGGAGACAATGCGAATTATGTCTGGAAATCTTGAAGAGTTTAGGAGAGAGCATCATGAAACAATGCGAGTTATGTTGGAAAATCTTGAAGATTTCAGGAAAGAGCATCATGAGACAATGCGAGTTATGTCTGAAAAAATTGATGAGTTTAGACAAGAGCATAGAGAGATGATGGAGCGGTGGAGTAAAGAACACGCTGAAACAATGCGAGTTATGTTGGAAAATCTTGAAGATTTCAGGAAAGAACATCGTGAGACAATGCGAGTTATGTTAGAAAATCTTGAAGAGTTTAGGAGAGAGCATCGTGAGACAATGCGAATTATGTCTGAAAAGATCGACGAATTTAGAAAATCGCATGAGGAAACTATTAGATATATCGCGAATTTGATCGTCACAGATGGTGAGAGGACGAGACAGCAGATAAGGAAAAGGGCAAAGCGTTAAATTTAAAAACAAAAAGGGAAGACGCCATAGAGAAAGAATTACGCGTTAATGAACAAATCAAAGCCCCACGAGTTAGAGTAGTTGATGAGAATGGACAATCAATCGGCATAATGAGCACGCGTGACGCGTTGAGGTTAGCTGAGGAAAGAGGTTATGACCTTGTTGAAGTTGCCCCTCAAGCTAATCCTCCTGTTTGTAGGTTAATGGATTATGGGAAGTACAAGTATGAAAAACAAAAGGAGGAAAAACTTCACAAGAAGCAAAGATCGGCTACGGTTCTTAAGGAGTTAAGATTTCATCCAAATATGGGTGAACATGATTTTCAATTCAAAGCGCGTCACGCCAGGGAATTCATACTTGATGGGCATAAGGTTAAAGCGCAGGTTATTTTTAAGGGTAGAGAAATCTTGCATACGGAGTTTGGAGAAAGAATACTGAAAAGATTGATTGAGTTTTTATCAGATGTTGCACGAGTTGAACAAGATATAAAGCTTGAAGGAAGTTCAATGAGTGTTTTGTTTGCACCGGATAAGAAGAAAATTCAAATGTTAAAAGAGCAGGAAGAGAAAAACAAACAATCTGGAGGACAAAAGGACAATGCCGAAGGTGAAGAGCAATCGCGCAGCAATGAAGCGCTTTAAAGTTACAGCGACTGGAAAAATAAAAAGACAAAAAGCAGGTAGAAGTCACCTTGCCACTGGTAAATCGAGGAAAAGGAAAAGACAACTTCGTAAGCCAACTCTTGTGCATCCGTATGAAGAGAAAAGAATTAAACAGCTAATTCTTGCTTGATTTTTTAAAAATTAAATTTGACGAGTGAAAAGATGAGAGCGACAAATAAACCAGCTTCAAGGAGAAGGAGAAAGAAAATACTTGAAAGGGCGAAAGGATTCTGGGGAATGCGTGGCAATACCCTCAGGCAAGCCAAAGATCATGTTGCAAAGGCACTTCAATACTCATATCGCGACAGAAGAACGAAAAAACGCGAATTCAGGAGACTTTGGATAGCAAGGATAAACGCAGCAGCAAGATTAAATGGAACTACCTACTCGAAGCTCATTGCAGCTTTAAGAAAGAAGCAGGTTGAAATTAATCGAAAGATGTTGGCTGATCTTGCTGTGAATAATCCTGATGCTTTTTCAGAAGTTGTGAAATTTGCATTTAGTTAAAATTTTGCTCCCATCATTCGGGTTGTTTGATGTTTTTCGATCCCGAAGATGGGAGTTTTTTATTTAAATTGATAAGTTTGAACAAAAAGTCTGCATGAGTTGAAAAATGATTAATCAAATCGAGGAAGTTAAAAAGAAGTTCCTTGAAGAAATTGAAAGCGTAAAAGACGAGAAACATCTTGAGGAATTTAGAGTTAAGTATCTCGGGCGAAGGGGAATAATTCAAACGCTATTTGATAAACTTAAGGAAGTTCCGCGCGAGGAGAGACCCGCGATTGGAAAACTTTTAAATGATCTTAAAGAACTTGCGCAGGCAAAGTTTGAAGAGCAAAAAAGAAAGATTGAAAGTAGTAAAAGAAAAGTCAAAGAGTTAGTTGACTTAACGATTCCAGGTAGGTTTAAGTATACAGGTCGGAAGCATCCGCTTACTCAAACGCTTGAGGAGATAAAGAAAATTTTTGTCGCGATGGGTTTTGAAATTGCTTCCGGTCCAGAGATCGAAGATGACTATCACAATTTTGAAGCGCTTAACATCCCACCTGAACATCCAGCAAGAGATATGCAAGATACATTTTTTATCAAAGAGAATATAATTCTGCGAACCCACACATCCCCGGTTCAAATAAGAGTTATGGAATCAAAGCAGCCACCTGTTAGAATCATCGCTCCAGGAAGGGTTTACAGAAATGAAGCAATAAGTGCAAGGAGTTATTGTTTATTTCATCAAGTTGAGGGTTTGTATGTTGATGAAGGTGTTTCTTTTGCGGAGTTGAAAGGAACATTGCTTTCATTTGCGAAGCAAATGTTTGGGAGTAGTGTCAAGTTGAGGTTTAGACCAAGTTTTTTCCCGTTTACTGAACCAAGCGCGGAGGTTGATGTGAGTTGTTTTATCTGCGGAGGTAAAGGGTGTAGGGTTTGTAAGTATGGCGGATGGCTTGAGATCCTGGGTTGTGGTATGGTTGATCCAAATGTTTTCAAGTTTGTTGGCTATGATTCGGAAAAATATACCGGCTATGCCTTTGGGATGGGAGTTGAAAGAATAGCGATGTTGAAGTATGGGATTGATGATATAAGGTTATTTTATGAAAACGATTTTAGGTTTCTTGAGCAGTTTTAGTTTTGAAAATAAAATCAGTCTTTAAAGGTGAAAATTTCGCACAAATGGTTGGAAAATTATATTGACCTTGAGGTAGAACCTGAAGAGGTCAAAGAGAAACTCACAATGCTTGGGCTTGAGGTTGAAAGTGTTGATTATCCCGGAGAAAAGTTTAAAAATTTTTATGTTGGTGAAGTTCTTGAAGTTAACAAGCATCCAAATGCGGATAAATTAACAGTTTGTAAGGTCAAGGTTGGAAAAGATACTTTCCAAATAATTTGTGGTGCGCCAAATGTTGCTGTAGGTCAAAAGGTTCCAGTTGCTTTGGTGGGTGCGGTTATACCGCGAAATCAACATGATCCAGAGGGAAAACCGTTTGTTTTAACAAAAGCGAAAATCCGCGGAGTTGAATCATACGGAATGATTTGTTCGGAATTTGAGCTTGGACTTGGGGATGATAAAGAGGGGATAATGGTTCTTGAATCCGATGCAAAAGTTGGTCAACCGCTTGCTGAATACTTTGGGCTTGACGATGTTATTTACGATGTTAGCGTAACCCCAAATCGCCCAGATTGTTTAAGTCATATTGGAATTGCTCGTGAACTTGCAGTCGCTTTTGGATTAAAGCTAAAAAAACCAGAGTTTAAGGTTGTTGAATCCAACAGGCAGATTACGGATTACGCTTCCGTTGAAATTATGGATACATTAAATTGTCCAAGATATGCTGCAAGGGTTGTCTTAAATGTTAAGGTTGAGCCATCTCCAAAATGGTTGCAGGATTACCTTCGGGCTGTCGGTTTGAGACCAATAAATAACATTGTTGATATAACGAATTTCGTCCTTTATGAAGTTGGTCATCCACTTCATGCGTTTGATTATGATAAATTAGCGGGGCATAAAATTGTCGTCAAATGCGCTGAAGATGGTGAGGTTTTTGTGACGCTGGATGGTAAAGCAAGGGTGCTAAGAAAAGATACTTTAATGATATGCGATGCCGAGAAACCAGTTGCAATCGCAGGAGTGATGGGAGGAGCCAATACAGAGATAACAGATGAAACTAAAAATGTTTTGATCGAAAGCGCTTATTTTAATCCAATTAGTATAAGAAGGACTTCGAAATATCTTGGTTTATCAACGGATGCATCATATAGATTTGAGAGAGGGGCTGATCCTGAGGCGGTGATATGGGCGGTGAATCGGGCAGCTCAACTTATGGCTGAAATTGCCGGTGGTGAGGTTCTACAGGGAATAATTGATGTTTATCCAGTTGAGATAAAACCGAAAATTGTTAGTTTAAGATTTTCAAGATTAAATTCTGTTATTGGCTTTGAAATTTCACAGGATGAGGTTGTAAAAATACTTGAAGGGCTTGGACTTGAAATTTTAAATCGCGATGAAAAAAGTTTAACTGTAAAAGTTCCAACTTTTAGAGTTGACATTGAGAGGGAAATTGACTTAATTGAGGAGGTCGCAAGGGTTTATGGATACGATAAAATTCCTGATAAAATGAGCTCCGTAGTTCATTTTTCCAGTGAGAAAGCAAGGGTGGATTTTCATGAGCTTGTGCGTGAAAGATTAATAGGAGCTGGTTTTAAAGAGGTTGTTACGAATAGTATGCTTGATGAGGAAAAAGCTGGTCTTTTTGGAGGAAGTTTTGTCAAGGTTTTAAATCCATTGAGTCGAGAGATGTCGGCTTTAAGGACGAGTTTGATCCCGAGTGCGCTTGATGTAGTTAAGCACAACTTTGGAT
>JBKBWH010000319.1:0-1869 GCA_046289115.1 Candidatus Kryptonium sp. | reverse complement strand
ATGTAATTGGATTGTTAACCCAACTTGGTGTCAAAAATGAGATTCAAATTTTCATATATGCCCTGCCACTTAACTTCTACGCAATTTTTGCCATTCTTCTTGTTTTCTTTGTTGCATTAACTGGTTTTGACTTCGGATCGATGAGAAAAGCAGAAATTAGAGCAATTCGCGAAGGAAAAGTTATAGCAGACGACGCTATGCCACTTATAGCAGACGAAGTATTAAATATCCCCCCAAAGCCAGGTTCAAATCCCAAAGCCAGAAATATGCTCATCCCAATTTTGACGATGATTCTAATGATGCCAGTCGGACTTTACATAACTGGAAATGGAAACCTCGTAAATGGTTCTGGTTCAACATCGGTGCTTTGGGCTGTGATGGCATCAATTTTCGTTGCGGGAATTCTTTATAAAGTTCAAAAGATTCTGTCTATTCGGGAAACGATTGAGCTTACGCTCAAAGGTATGGGCGGACTTATCCCCCTTGCGGTTCTTATGACATTTGCATTTGCAATTGGCGCGGTATGCAAAGAACTAAAAACAGGTGAATATATAGCTCAAATCGCAAGCAAATTTATAAATCCAGCACTTTTACCGAGCATAATTTTTATAACTTCAGCTTTTATTTCATTCTCAACAGGAACAAGTTGGGGAACATTTGCCATAATGATGCCAATAGCTGTTCCAACCGCAATCGCGCTTGACTCAAACTTACCGATTGTTGTAGCAAGCGTTTTAAGCGGGGGTGTCTTCGGAGACCATTGCTCTCCAATCTCAGATACAACGATTGTCTCTTCAATGGCATCAGCTTGCGATCACCTTGACCATGTTAAGACACAACTTCCTTATGCTATAACAGCAGGTATAATTGCATTGATATTTTTCGCAATCTTTGGTTTCATCTTAAACTAAACTAAATTAAATAAATGACCACTTTAATTTTAACGCTTGGACTAGTGGCAACAATTGCAGAAATTCTGGGTGGTTTTATTATAATCCTTACCCAAAAATGGCCTCAAAAATTTCAAGATTATATGCTCGCCATAGCAGCAGGCTTCATAATTGCACTCGCTTTAACGAATCTCATCCCAGAGTCAATAGAGTCAGTCGGTGAAGTGGCTCCAATCTTGATTATGCTTGGATATGCAACACTTCACCTTTTTGAACATACACTTGTTCCACATCTTCACTTCGGCGAGGAAACTCACTCCGAACATGTGATCTCAAAAACCGCAAGTTTATCAATTTTCTTTGCTCTCTTCGTCCATGCTTTTTTTGATGGAATGGCAATTGCGATAAGTTTAAAATTTAACTACATACTTGGTCTTTTAGTTTTTATGGGTATCTTTTTACATAAATTTCCAGAAGGGATGACAGTGGCGTCTGTTATTTCGGCATCCGGTAAAAAAGTTATCACATCACTAATTCTTACTTCACTTGTGGGCTTCGCCACATTCGCCGGGGTTCTAAGCGCTCTTATAATACCGCTAATCAATCCAAAACTTGTAGGTTATCTTTTCGCATTTATCTCCGGGATCGCCCTTTATGTCGGCACAACTGATTTGGTTCCCGAGATTAACAACTCAAAAACAAAACTTGCCCCAATTGTCATTTTCATCGGAATGCTGATTTTTTATATAGCCTCTGATTTCTTACACAAAACAATTCACTGAAAATGAAAAAGAGCAAAAAAGACTATATAAAATTGACAGATGTAGAGCTCGTTAAACTTGCCATCAAAAAAGATGAACTCGCTTATGTTGAATTGATGAACAGATATAAGAGAAAGGTTGAATCTATCGTCCTTCGAATTGTAAAACGAAAGAGCGAGGTCGATGATTTAGTTCAAGCAATTCTCACCAAAGCTTTT
>JBKBWH010000318.1:0-1901 GCA_046289115.1 Candidatus Kryptonium sp. | reverse complement strand
GCGAAGCAACATAGATGAAGTTCGAGTTTTTTATGATGCTATGAGAATTTTTGTCAAAAAGCATTACAAGGAATTCGCCTTGCTTGGTTTAATTTTAAAATTGGGTATAGTCGTTCGTAGTTTAATTGCAATGCTTGGGAAGTTTATGAAAAGTTATTGGGATATAATAGTTGATGTGTTGGTTGTCTTGATTTCTTTTATGGTTGGAGAGTTTGTCAGATTTAATGCAATTTTTGCACTTCCAAAATATGCTTATCCAGAGGTTTTAATCGTTCCACCTTTGATTGTTTGGTTTTCTCTTTATTCTTTTGGAGTCTACACAAATAGAAAGTTTTCAATTGGTTTTTCCTTACTTGGTGTTTGGTTTTCTGCACTTATTTTGTCAACCCTGACTTTTTTCTTTAAGCAGTATGCTTTTAGTAGGATGATAGTTATCGTTATGACAGTTTTTAATACATTTTTCATTCCTGGGTGGAGATTGGTTTTGAGAATTTTCGGGAAAATTCCTTTTGTGAATATACATATTATTGCAAAAAGAGTTCTAATCGTCGGCACTGGAAGTGGAGCTGTTTCGCTCATTAGAAGATTAAAGAGAAAGACAAGCGAAAATATGAAAATAGTAGGGATAGTTGATTACGATTTAAGAAAACTTGGACAGAAAATTGATGATGTTGAAATAATTGGGAGTGTGAATACAATCGAGAAGATAATCCGAGACAAAAAAGTTAATGATGTGATCTTCATAAGCGATGATTTGCCTTATTCTGATATATTTTCAATAATAAGCCGTGTAAAGGACAAAAATGTCAACTTCAAGCTTGCCCTCGTTAGTTCGGACTTAGTTTTGAGCAAAGCGAGCATTGATTCGCTTGATGATGTTCCAGTGCTTGATATCGATTATAACATCAATAAGTTCTTAAACAGGTTTTCGAAGAGAGTTTTTGATATTTTTTTAACGATTCCGCTTTTGATTTTTGTCTATCCTTTGGTATATTTTAAAAAAATTTCTGGTAGAAAGATTGGAAGTTTCGGAGATAAGATTTTGCTTTTACCAAAAGTTCTGACTGGAAAACTTAGTTTAGTCGGTCGTCCTCTTGATTCTCCAGATGGTCAAGATTACTTAGGAAAAAAAGGTTTAACTGGAATAGTTCAAATATCAGAAACTGAAGATCTTTCCAGAGAAGAGATTGAAAGGTTAAATACTTTTTATGCTCGGAATCAGTCGCTGGCGCTTGATATTGAGATTTTAATCAGAACTTTGATACAATCATTTTCAAACAAAAAGAAGGTTTAAGGATGTCAAAGTTCATTCTTGACTTTGAAAAACCAATTATTGAACTTGAACAAAAAATTGAAGAGATGAAAAGATTTGCTAATAGTGGTGGCGTTGATTTAAGTGAAGAGATAAAAAATCTTGAAAATAAAGTTGAAGAATTAAAGAAAAACATTTACTCAAATCTCACACGCTGGCAGAGGGTTCAAATAGCAAGGCATCCAGATAGACCTTATCCGCTTGATTATATTTATCTGATGATGAGTGATTTCGTTGAGTTACATGGTGATAGATGTTTTGGTGATGATAAAGCTATGGTTGGTGGATTTGCACGGCTTGATAATAGAACTGTTATGGTCATCGGAACTCAAAAGGGACGGGATACAAAGTCGAATCTTTATAGAAACTTTGGAATGCCGCATCCAGAGGGATACAGAAAAGCATTGAGATTGATGAAACTTGCGGAGAAATTTAATAAACCAGTTATAACCTTGATAGATACGCCCGGGGCTTATCCGGGAATTGGAGCTGAGGAAAGAGGTCAAGCGGAGGCAATTGCAAGGAATCTTTTTGAAATGGCGAGACTCCAAGTTCCGATTATTGTAGTTATAATCGGGGAAGGCGCAAG
>JBKBWH010000317.1:0-1936 GCA_046289115.1 Candidatus Kryptonium sp. | reverse complement strand
ATATTGTCTCTTTGCTTGGTTGGGGAATACATAGATTTGTTGCTTATCAAACATTTAAACATATATGGACCCCACTTATTGAGTTTCTTTCTTATGTCGCTCTTTCCGTCGCATTACTTACGGATGAAGGACTTGCGGGAAGCGTTGAATCTGCCCTTGCTGGTTTTTCCTTTGCAATTGCTGTGATAGGGGTTGAAAGAATAGAATTAACGCTTGGCTTTAAGAAAGTATCCGCAAAAGTTGTTTATGCGAGTTTAATAATTTATCTTGCTATCTCAATTATCAATTCACTTTTTTATCTTTTACATCCTCAAGTCATTGGAATTATTTTACTTCTTGTTTGCATCGGATTGATTTATAATGACTCCACCATAATCGCTTCAGCCAAATTCAAAACAGCGCAATTACCACTGCACAAATTTACTAAAGAAACCTTGACAATCGCGTATCTTTGGCTTTTGCTTTCAAGCATAGGTATGATTTTATGGGATCAGATCCAATCGGTTGCAAAAGATGTCGTCTTTCACTCGATCGGGCTGGGATTCATATTTACGATGATTTTATCCCACGCACCAATTGTAATTGGATCGACATTTACAAAAATGCCCAAAAGACCTCCATCCAAAGTTTTATTTTATCTTTTTCAATTAATGACAGCTGTGCGAGTTATCGGAGATTTACTTGTTGCTAACTTTGTTGAGATATGGGTTTGGTCTGGCTGGATAACTGGAACTTTGCATTTCATCACTTTTATCCTTTACATCTTAAATGTGTTAAGAAGTTTTAAATAAGATTTTCTTAAGATGAAACAAATACATCAAGAGCTTGAAGTTGGATTTATCTGGTGGTCACTTTGGATAGCTATCCTTGGTGGCTTTATGCTTGGTGCACATATAGCGATGCAAGTTGGATTTAACATGAACTTACCAAGGGCATTGGATATATGGATTCAAATACACGGGCATCTTCAACTCATCGGATGGGTTGGACTTTTTATAATGGGCGTAAGTTTACATTTTTTACCGAGGATGGCAAGTGTTCCAATTGAGAGAAAAAGTACATTGAAATTCATTCTATATCTTACCACCATAGGACTTTTAATAAGAACAAATTTTGAATTTTGGCAACCTTATGTTGAAGATGAAAAGATAAGAGATATCTTTGAATATCTTGCAGATTTTGGCAACATCGTAGAATTCTCCGGGATAACTTTGTATGTCATGCTTTTAATAAAAACATTTCTAAAAGCGCCTGATTTTAAAAGAAAGGGCTTTGAGATAGTAAAACCATTTTTTATACTGTTCATTCTCGGTTGGATAATTTATTCAATTGTTCAGGTATCCCCAACCTTTCTTGACAAATACGAATGGCTTGCATGGAACAAATGGAGTATAAACATTTTTATAAATTTTGTTTTATTCCCAATTTCCTTTGCTTTTTCAATCTTAAATTTCCCACTCTATATTCACTTGAAACCTCCAAAGGGATCCATTAAGTATGTAGGATATTTTTATCTTGCGATCGTCATATTACACGAATTTACTTCTGCTCCAATTCAATGGGCGACCGCCTTGATTAACACAGATTTAACTGCGTTACTTGTTGATATGACAATTGTAGTGTTATTGTTTTTATCAGGAATAATTCAGCGAATCTTCCTGCCAGATAAAGCTCTTGCTAAATCACTATTTTGGAGAAGAGATGGAATTGAAGAACCGGACATAGGTAAAAAGCCAAGGAGAGGCTATTCAGACTATGGTGAATTTGGAAGGTTTGAACTCTTAATTTATTCTGCTTATTTGTGGCTTGTAATCAGTTTATTTCTTGATATACTTGCAAGGTTAATTTTATTATTTGGTCTATCGGTTCATTATGGGGTTGATCCTGTGAGACATTCATTTCTTGCTGGTTTTATTTCACTGTTGATACTTGGCAT
>JBKBWH010000316.1:0-1948 GCA_046289115.1 Candidatus Kryptonium sp. | reverse complement strand
GGTGGGACGGGACTTTCCCCGCGCGATACAACTCCAGAAGCGATAAAGCCTTTGATTAAAAGAGAAATCCCAGCAATAATGGAGGTTGCAAGAAGTTATGGGCAGGAAAGAACGCCTTATGCTATGCTTTCGCGTGGAGTTTCAGGAATAAGAGGGAAAACTTTGATCATAACTCTTCCAGGTTCATCTCGTGGGGTTAAGGAGTCTATGGATGCTCTTTTCCCATATGTTTTGCATTTGTTTAAAGTGATGAAAATCAGCGAATGGCACTGAGTGTGGGCTTTATTTTGTTAAGAAATTAATTTTGTAAAGCCTTCCTGCGGAGATAACATTTGATGAGTTGCAAAAAATCATTGAAAAATGTGTAGAAATTTTGAGATCATATCTTTGCGAATTAGTGAAGCGATGGATTACTTTTAATATCGAAAGTTGAAAATGGTTGGGGGAAATAGAAGCAGGCGCGAAATCCTCCGCCTAAGGAAATTAATTATCTTGCCCTTGATAAATATAAAAAAATTGTTTAAATTCTGTCGTAGTAAAAACAGAAATGGGTTTGTGGAAATGAAAAAAGTTTTACTTATAGTTTTAATCTTTCTCCTATCCATGGGTGTAGTAGCTCAAGAGCTTAAGTACGAGCGAAAGTCAATCTCCTACGCTAATATTTTGCTGGTTTCTGATCCATCTATAAAAGTTGAGCCGAAAGAATCTGAGTATATCGTTAAAAAGCTCCGTGAGTATATTGAAATGCCAAGGTTTGATTATAATCCTATACCAGTTGAACTTCTTGAAGATTTTAAAGCGGAACTTGAATTTCGTGGTTCAAATGTCTCGCTTGATGAGATTGTTGAGATTTTAAAGAAGAAATTTGTTCCAAAGATCATTGAAATTCTTGATATTGAAAAAGAGATAAGAGCGCGGAATTTGTTAACAGAGGAGCAGAGAAATAGTTTCATTGCCACAAAAGCTAAGGCTCTTGGAATAACGGCAGAACAAGCGATGAAAATTATGAATTCAGCATTTATATATGTTCCAGTCATAAGCAAATATAATGTTTATGTTGACAAGGTAAATCAACTTCACACAGTGGATTTAAATGCAGGAGCTATTTGGTATCGAGTTATCTACAAAGAAAATGGGGAAGGGGATTTAAATCTCATTGTTAAAAAGGAAACAAGAGGTATTGGGGTTGCTAAAATAGGAAAGGAAATTAAACACGAGGGTAAAAAGGTAGATTATAAAGAATATGCATTTAGAACTGCCGTCATAGCTCTTGCTCGAGATATTCAAGTTGCAACGCGTGATATTCCGGAATTTCGTTTGGGGGCGCAAGTTGCTGAGGTCTATTCAGATGCTGTTAGCTTTCCAATGGGAACGAGAGAGGGAATAAAAATTGATGATGGTTTTGACATTATTGAATTACAAGAAAACCCAGATGGTGACTTTGTTCAAACGAAGATAGGCTTTGTAAGGGTAACTAAAGTTGCTAACAATCTCGCAAACCCAAGAGCTTTTTCAAGAGCGCAAGTTATAATCGGTAGTGGAATTGAACCCGGGGTTTATGTTTCTGAAAGACCAAGATTACCGATTGATGTTGTGGTTAGATTGATAAATAATCCATTCACGGTGACATATACATATATAGACTACTATGATTGGACAGAGCAGAAAGAAACGCAGAAAATGATTGGTTATTCAATCCAAGCTGAATTGATTTATAATTTGGGGAGAAATATTAACATTCCTCAGCTTTGGATTGGAGCTGGGATCTTTTTTGGTGGTGGGGATGCGGAAAATCTTGAAGGAGTAAAAAATAAATTATTTAATGGAGAAAAGCCGGATGTTAGCATTGTGGGGTTGAATGGGATTTTGATGAAAAAGTTTTACTATAGAAGATTTGCGGGCATTGGGAAGGTGGAATTGATTTTTGAAAACATAACATTTTCAAAGG
>JBKBWH010000315.1:0-1953 GCA_046289115.1 Candidatus Kryptonium sp. | reverse complement strand
TATGAGCCGATGAGTATATGTCCGGTTAGAAAAGCGATTAATTTAATTTATCTTGGAAAGGCTGAACTTATTGCAGCGAAGGAAGGTCAGTATATAAGGTCTGTTTCATATTCAATTCCTTTCCCGACGGTTGTCAGACTTGCGTATTATATTCATATGCCTTATCGCAAGATAATTTTAACTCGGAAAAATATTCTTAAAAGGGACAACCACAGATGTCAGTATTGTGGTCGAACGGGAGTTCCACTTACAGTTGACCATGTCATCCCCAAGTCAAGAGGCGGGGAAGACACATGGGAAAATCTTGTTTGCGCGTGTGTGGAGTGCAATAATAAAAAGGGAGATAGAACACCTGAAGAGGCTGGAATGAAGCTATTGAGAAAACCGATGCGACCTAACCCGATCTTTTTTATCAAGAATTTTGTCGGTGAAATTGATGAGAGTTGGAAGCCATATCTATTTTTGTGAAAGTGGATTTTCAAACAGTTCTTGAAAATATAGGTTTTTCCTTCATCATTTTTTCAATATATGCATCAAAACACATAGCGATATTCCTTATCGCGAGTCGCCCCATTAGGGTTACAACTATTTTATCGTCCGTTAATTCAACAAGTCCATCTTCAATGAACTCTTGAAGTTTCTGGATTGAATCGGCGAAGTATTCGTCAAAGTTTATATTGAACTTTTTCTCAACTTCACTTTTCGTAAGCTCCATATCACACATCAATCGCATTATCACATGTTTTCTTAGGATGTCGTCCTGATTCATTCTATAGCCAATTGCTGTTGGAAGTTTACCTTCGTCAATTCTTGCGTAATAATCTTTTAACTCCTTGTAATTTTGTGCATATATGTTTTGAAATTGGCTTATTGCGGACATTCCGAAGGCATAGAGATCAGCCCCAGCTCGGGTTGAGTATCCTTGAAAGTTTCTGTAAAGTGTTTTTTCCTTTTGGGCAATTGCGAGTTCATCGTCCGGCTTTGCGAAGTGATCCATTCCAATGTATACATATCCAGCTTCAGTCAGTTTTTCTATCGTCATTTTCAAAATTTGCAATTTAATTTCAGGTGCGGGTAGATCTTCTTTCTTTATAACGCGTTGATGTGGTTTAAGCCATGGAACATATGCGAAGTTAAAAACAGCGAGTCGTTCAGGTGAAAGTTCGATCACTTTATCAAGTGTTTTCTCAAATGATTCTAAGGTTTGAAAGGGTAAACCGTAGATTAAGTCAAGGTTTATGCTTTTAAACCCAAGTTCGCGCGCCCAATCTATTGCTTGTTTAGTGATCTCTTCAGGTTGAATTCTATTTACAGCTTTTTGAACTTTTGGATCAAAATCTTGTACCCCCATGCTTATTCTATTAAATCCAACCTCGCGAAATGCCTTCATATGTTCGTAGGTTAAACCGCGCGGGTCAATTTCAACTCCAACTTCAGGGTCATCAACATATTGGAATCTCTCGTTTATAAAATTCCCAAGTTCCCTTATTTCATCTGGATTAAGATAAGACGGGGTTCCACCACCCCAATGTAGTTGTGTTACTTTTCTTTTAGGCGAAATTAATTTCCAAACCATATCAATTTCTTTTTCAAGATAGTCAAGATATTTTCGTATCGTCTCGCGTCTGTGTGTTACAAGCATATTGCACCCGCAGAAATAACAGAGCGTATCGCAAAAGGGGATGTGGAAATAAAGCGATAAGTCAGCGGTTGAATTTTGGAAATTATTTTCAACAATTGCGTTTTTGTAATCATCCGGACCAAAATCTTTTGAAAAGGCGGGGGCTGGTGGATAGCTTGTGTATCTTGGTCCGGGACGATCGTATTTTTTTAAAAGCTCTATATTGATATTCTCAAATTTCATGGCTCATTTAAATTTACTTTGTGCTAATTTTTACTTTTTGTTTTAACTGTTTCGACGAGAACTTTCACATTTTCAACTGGTGTATCTGG
>JBKBWH010000314.1:0-1958 GCA_046289115.1 Candidatus Kryptonium sp. | reverse complement strand
AGCCAGTGTCCCATCGGTTGTCCTTGGCTTTTGGGGCTTATTTTTCCTTGTTCCAATTGTTCGCGAGGTAGAGATAAGACTTGAGGTTCCTCCTTATGGGGTTGGCATCTTGACCGCATCGTTAATTCTTGCATTTATGATCTTGCCTTATTCCGGTTCAATTGGGAAAGATGCTATGAGGCTTGTCCCGAACGAACTTAAAGAGGCTGCTTACGCCCTTGGGGCAACGCGATGGGAAATGATAAAAAAGGTTATGCTTCCCTATGCAAGATCTGGAATTATAGCTGGGATAATTTTATCGTTGGGTCGCGCTCTTGGTGAAACAATGGCAGTTACAATGGTGATAGGAAATTATCATGGCATTCCCGAAAACATATTTAGCCCCGGAAATACAATAGCAAGCGTGATAGCAAATGAGTTCACAGAAGCAACAGGAGAGGTTTATCTCTCAAGCCTTATGTATCTTGGATTGACTTTGTTTATAATCACAACAATTGTAAACTTAATCGGACGATTTATCCTAAAGAAATTACAACACTAAGAGAATGAAAAGATATTTGTTCAGGATAATCAAAAGCAAGATCATTTCAGTTATTTTGACATTGATAGTTATCCTCTCAACCATACCATTTTTGCTTGTTCTTTACTTTATCATAAAAAATGGCATTTCGGTCATCAATTGGGAATTTCTAACCTCGCTTCCAAAACCTGTTGGTGAACCCGGCGGTGGAATTTTAAATGCTATTGTTGGGACAGCAATGCTGGTTACTATGGCTTTGATTCTATCTGTTCCATTCGGAATTTTAGTCGGTGTATATCTTGCCGAGCGTTCAGAGGGTAAAATCGCTTTTTTCTCGCGACTTGTATCTGAAATTTTACAAGGAGTTCCATCAATTGTAATTGGGATAATTGCATATTTATGGGTTGTTAAGCCGATGGGGCATTTTTCGGCTCTTTCAGGTGGTGTAGCACTTGGAATAATGATGTTGCCGTTGGTCATAAAATCAACCGAAGAAATTTTAAAGTTAATCCCGCACGAGATAAAAGAAGCATCACTTGCCCTTGGCGTTCCTTATTATAGGACAATTTTAAAGGTGATAATTCCAGCGGGTTTAAGTGGCATATTGACTGGAACGCTTACTGGAATAGCAAGGATAGCTGGGGAAACGGCACCTTTACTTTTCACAGCTTTTGGGAATCCATTTTTAAACTTTAACATTTTAAAGCCGATCAGCGCAATGCCTCTTTTAATTTTTACTTACGCAGTGAGTCCTTACGAAAACTGGTGGATGAAAGCATGGGGTGCATCTTGCATATTGGTTCTTTTTGTTTTATCTTTAAATGTGATAACAAGATTGATAAGTAAAAGGTAAAGCACTTACTTCAAAATAATTCAAATTGGAAAATGACGGACATAGTTTTAAGAGCTGAAAATTTAACCGCGTCATACGATGACCACATCGTCGTGAAAAATGTAAACCTCTCAATTATCCGAAATAAGATAACAGCAGTTATGGGTCCATCCGGTTGTGGTAAAACTACGCTCATACGCTGTTTTAATAGAATGCATGAGCTATCGCCGAAGGCAAAAGTTGAAGGCAAGGTTTTCTTGATTGAAAATTCAAATGAGATAATTGATATCTATTCAGTTGATCCGATGTTGGTAAGAAGAAAAATTGGAATGGTTTTTCAAAAGCCTAATCCTTTCCCGACTATGAGTATATATGAAAATGTTATAGCCGGATACATATTAAATGGGATAAAACTCAAAAAAAGCGAGGCTGATGAAATAGTTGAAGAAAGTTTGAAAAAAGTTTCACTTTGGGATGAAGTGAAAGATCGGCTCCGCAAAAAGGGAACCTTTCTGTCTGGAGGACAGCAGCAGAGGTTGTGCATCGCAAGAGCTTTAGCTATGAAACCAGATATTATACTCTTAGATGAGCCAACATCAGCGCTTG
>JBKBWH010000313.1:0-1960 GCA_046289115.1 Candidatus Kryptonium sp. | reverse complement strand
TGACCGCTTATTTTTTTGCGATGCCGAATATAGTTTTATCTGGATTTGTTTTTCCGGTTGAAAGCATGCCGAGTGTTATAAGATTCATCACAAATTTTATGCCGTTGAAGTATTTTTTGATCATTCTTCGGGGGATTTTTTTAAAGGGTGCTGGCTTAGAGGTTTTATATCCGCAGATTTTAATTCTTTTGGGCTTTGGAATCATTATATTTGGTTTCAGTGTTTTTAGGTTCAGGAAGTATTTAGGATGATTACGAGTCAAGTTAAGCCAATTTTTGAGGTTTGGCATTGGACTTGAAAAACTGTTTAATTTTTTGTAATTTTGTAATACAAAACTGCCCAAATTTAAAAGTTAGCGCGTGTGCACCTGGAGGTGAATCACTATGGCAAATAGGGAATTGACACCTAGAGAGAAAGTGATTTTAAACTATATAGTTCAAGAATTCATAACGACCGCTACCCCTGTAGGTTCAAGGTATTTGGTCAGGAAATACAATCTTAATTTAAGTCCCGCAACTGTAAGAAATGTGATGGCGGACCTTGAGGACCTTGGATATATATGGCATCCGCATGCGTCTGCTGGAAGGATACCGACGGATAAGGGATATCGGTTTTATGTTGATAATCTTCTTGAGGTGAGCGACTTAAGCGACGCGGAAAAGGAAACGATAAAAAATGTCGTAAAAAATAAAAGTGAACTTGAAGAAGTTTTAAGGCACATTTCAAAATTAATTGGGAAAATATCCAAACAATTAAGCATTGCTTCAACACCGCAGATAAATGATGCTATTTTAACAAAAATTGATATAATCAGCCTATCTGAAACAAAATTGCTTGTTGTGATAACGATACACTCTGGACTTGTGCGAACGATGGTTCTTGAGGTCTCAAGCGAGGTTTCCAGGGATAAACTTGATTTTGTAAAAGCTGTGTTGAATGAGCGACTCGCAGGCTTGACTTTAAAACAGGTTAGGGATACATTTGCGGTAAGGGTTTGTGATATTGAATCGGATTATAAGGAAATAATCAGTGTTTTAGTTAGGTCATCTGAGAAATTATTTTATGATTTTTATGAAATTGATAAGATTCACATTGGTGGTGTTCCAGAGATATTTGAGCACCCAGAGTTTAGTGATTTAGAGAAGGTTCGTAATATAATGGAACTTGTTGAAAACGAGGATGAGATAATTCAAATCTTTCGGATCTTAAAAACTCAATCTGGCAAGAAATTTGAAACTGATGAAGTTGTTATCTCAATTGGCTCAGAAAACCCCGAGGATAAGCTGAAGGATTATACCTTGATCGCATCCGAATATAGGATAGGTGATGTTTCCGGTGTAATTGGCTTGATAGGTCCAAAGCGCATGAATTATAGCAGGATGATCCCAATTGTAAATTATACATCTAAAGTTCTTTCGGGTGTTTTTGATTGATGTTTGTAAATTTAAAAATAAAAAAATATAGCCGTGGCCATGTTAAAAGATAAAGAAGTTAAGCCTATGAATGTTGAAGATGAGGAACAAAAAATGGGCGAACATATCACATCCGAGCAAAAATCAAGCGAAGAAGTGCCCGAAACTACGGAACATATCGATGAAATAGAGGCTCTTAAAATTGAAAACGAAAATTTGAAAAAGGAAATTAGCGAATATAAAGATAGGTTGTTAAGGAAGGTAGCTGAATTTGAAAATTATAAGAAGCGACTTGAGGCTGATCTTTCAAACGCTCTTAAATATGCAAATGAAAAACTTTTGCTGGAAATTTTACCAATCGTCGATGATCTTGAGCGTTCGATTGCAAGTGGGAAGGAGAAGTTAGATTTTGAATCGTTTTATCAGGGTGTTAAAATGATTTACACAAAGTTGATGAAGGTTCTTGAGTCCCATGGTGTTAAACCATTTGAATCGATTGGGAAACCATTTGATGTTTATTATCATGAGGCATTGTTAAGAATTCCGCG
>JBKBWH010000312.1:0-1969 GCA_046289115.1 Candidatus Kryptonium sp. | reverse complement strand
CCCGAAATCCCCTGAGCCAGAATGGATAGAACTATACAACAGAACAAATGAACCAATCAACTTGAAAAACTGGAAAGTTGGGGACTCGCAAACACTTAAAACGATCAATGTTGATTTCGTCATAAATCCTGCTGATTTCATAATTATAACATCAAAAGACACTCTCCCATCTATCTATCCATGGCTCGATAGAAATAAAATTTTGATTTTATCTCTTCCAGCGTTTAACAACGATGAAGACGCTGTGAGAATTTTGGATCAATATGGAAACTTAATTGATTCGGTTTACTATTTCTCGATCTTCGGGGGCACAGGTGGTTTTTCTCTTGAAAGAGTTTCCCCAGATCAACCTTCAAATTCTATATCTAATTGGGGGACATCAAAAAGCCCATTCAGAGCAACCCCATTATTAAAAAATTCGCTCACCCCAAAGGACAAAGATTTAACAATTACAAATATCTACCACTCAAAACCCACTTTAAAATCCCACCCCATTGAGCTAAATATAGCAGTAAAAAACATCGGGAGATTTTCACTTGAAAATTTTACGGTAAAACTCATAAATCATGAAAATGGCGAATTGATCGGAGAGAAGCTTTACACTGGATCTCTAAACCCTGCTGATTCAATTTTTATAACTTTTCATTTTACACCAACCGAGGTTAAACCATACATATTATCAGCAAATGTTTTTCACCATGAAGATGAGGATACATTTAACAATGCTTTGCAGATTAAACTCGAGGTTTCACATCCCGAAGGATCAATTTTAATAAGCGAAATTATGTTCGCCCCAGTTGGAGATGAACCCGAATGGATCGAAATATACAACGCAAGCAACGACACGATAAACTTAAAAAACTGGTATGTATCCGATGCCTCAACCAAAGCCACAATAACCAGAGGTGATTTTTTAATCCTGCCAAACGAGTATATTGTTTTATCAAAGGATAGCACAATTTTAAACTTTTACGATATAGACTCAAAGATAATAACTCTTTCCCTGCCAACACTTAACAACTCAGACGATGCGGTCGCTATTTATGATCAAACTGGATTTAAAATCGATTCATTGTATTATTTTAGAAATTGGGGGAAAACGGGATTTTCAATAGAAAGAATTGACTTTACAGAGCCAAGTGTAGATTCCCTCAACTGGTCTATTCCTCCAGATACAATAAAGGCAACGCCGGGGAAAGAAAACTTTTCAAGGCGAAAAAACTTTGATTTAAGAATTCGAACAATTCAAGTGTCAAATTCAATAGATTATGACAAAACTTTAAATGCAAAAATCACCGTTCAAAATTGGGGATTAAATCAAGTTAACAGTTTCTCGATTAAAGTTTATAATGACATCAACTTTGACTCAACTGAAACTGAAAATGAACTTATCTCCGATCAAAATTATCAAATTCCGTTAAACAAAAAAGATTCGGTTCAGCTAAATCTTGAAATCTCAAACCTCGAGCCCGGTGAAAATTCTCTTATCTTCTTCATTGATTTTCCAAATGACGAAGATTTAAAAAACAACAGGATCATAAAAAGCGTAAATGTTGGCTTTCCGCCAACTTCAGTCGTTATAAACGAAATAATGTTTGAGCCACTATCTGGCTACTGCGAATACATCGAACTATTTAATCGCTCCGAAAAACCAGTTAACTTGAAAAATTGGAAGTTTAACGATATGAGAAGTCAAGATGGGAAAGCTAACTTTATAAACATTTCATCTATAGATTTGACTCTTAATCCAAGCGAATATCTTGTCATTGCATCTGATTCAACATTTTTCAAATACATTTCGCAAGGTGATTCAATTGATTTCAAATTGGTTATTCTAAATAAGAATTTAAACCTCAACAACGATTTCGACGATGTTGTGATAACTGATCTTACAGGGAAAATCATTGACAGTGTAAGATACTATTCAAGTTGGCATAGTCCAATGATAATCGACAAAAGAGGGAGAGCC
>JBKBWH010000311.1:0-1971 GCA_046289115.1 Candidatus Kryptonium sp. | reverse complement strand
GGGATATGGTAAGGATGCTATAAAAACAGTCTTAAAGTTTGCATTTGAAGTTATGGGTGCTGATAGAGTTTTTGCAACTGATATCTTCTCGTTCAGCGAAAGATCAATTCGTCTTTTTAATTCGCTTGGGTTTGAAGAGGTCAGAAGAGATAAAAACAGGATTTACTACAGAGGCAAATATTACGATATAGTTGACTTCTGTATCACAAAGGGCAAGTATTTTCTTTTAAACAAGAGTTTCGCTGGAAATCAAAATTTCCCAGATAAAGGTGATAAATGAAGATTGCATTTCTAATTGACTCTGAACCGACACAAGAACAACTCCAAGCGTATAAGTGGGTCAGGGCAAGAACTGGATGCGCTTTTTTAGTTGAAATTGAAAAAATCTTTGATGTAAATCTTGGCGAGTTTAACATAATTTGGTGGCATTATGATAAAAGTCTAAAACTTCCAGAAATAGCTGAAGACGAAAGATTTAAGTCAATTATTTTTGATTTTTTTAAACAGGGTGGGAATTTGCTTTTAACTTTATCAGCGGTGAAGCTTTTAAATAAAATTCAAATCGAGCCAATTGAACCTGACCTTGAAAATTTCGAGAGCGCTGCTACAACGGTTCCACGAGGATTTGTATCTTTTTTAGGGCATCCAATTTTTAGAAAACTACAAAATGGTGTTAACACCTACCTTCCGAGCCAAGGGGATAGGATTTTAACGATTGCTTATGTTGAACGAGTGCCTGAAAGGTTAAAAATCGTTGGCATTGAAAAACTTGGGAATGAGATAAATTCGTTGAGAAAAATTTTGTTTGAGTATGAGGACAACGGCAGGATTATAGCAATTGGTGGGAATGTTTATTTCTCCGCAATTGAAAATCCATTTTTTTATAACCTCGATCGTTTCATTTTGAATTCGCTTTTATACCTTAACAATCCAAAAAAGTTTCCGGAGCCGAAAACATATTGGCGCTTATCGGATGGAATTGAACAAGTTAGTTTAAGTCTTGAAGATAAAGCGTTGAGAACGGCGCAGAAAAAAATTGGCTGGAAGGATACTGGGCTTGCGGTGGAAGATTATGATTATTTTTTTATTCAGGGTAGAGGAATTTTTGCGAAGGTTTCGAAAGAAGGCGTTGAACAAATTTCAATTTTTCCATTTCAGTTTATCGAGAGTTTAAAAATTTTTGTGAAGTATGGTAAAGACCTTTTCCCACCTGAAAATGTTAAAGTCACCTTTAAACCAGAAGCTGTAATTCGTGAGTTTGAGATAAAATCAATAAAGTTCAGAGAGACAATTTTCGTACACCCGAAAAAATCTGTGTTAATTTTAAATATTTTAACGACGGCTGGGAATGATTTTGAGATTTGCTTTGATATAAAAGTCTCGCCCAAAATTTTGAGCTGCTCGGTCGTGCATTTTAAAAATTTTCACTTTGGTTATGAGGAGAAATTAAAAAGTGTTTATGTATTTAACGATGATTTTTTTTCGCTTTTCATTGGTAGTTCAAGGAAGCCGGAGGCGATCGAGTTTAAAAACGATGATGAACTAAATGTTAAGATCTTTTATAAAGTTTCGTCAGGAATTGATAGGGCGTTTAACTTCTGCGTTGTTGGTGATGTTAAGCGTTTGTCATCGGGTGAAAATGTATTGATAGATTTAAAGGAGGTTTATAAATTTGCCCTGGAATTTCCGCATAAGGTATTTAAAGAAAGTTTTGAATCGGTCAAGGATACATTTAGAAAGCATTTGATGATTTTGACGCCGGATGAGAGTTTCAACGAAAGTTTTAAATTTGCGATATCTCTGCTTCCGAAATTTGTAAAAAGTGTGAAAACACTTGGGGATTTTTGGGGAGATAATTTGGGTGGGCACAGCGTGAATTTGAAGAATGTTCTCTTTGTTCTTCCTGTTGTGTTAAAAGTTGGGGAATATGAAACCGTAAGGGACACGCTCGAGTTTGTGGGAAGATATATG
>JBKBWH010000310.1:0-1978 GCA_046289115.1 Candidatus Kryptonium sp. | reverse complement strand
CCTTGAGATATTTCCTTCATTCCAAATTATTGTGGAGTGATATTTCCATCCTATATCTTTTGCGATTTTAGTAATATCTGCGCATACTGATTGCTGACCGCCTTTATTTTTATCAAGAGGAATATTTAAACATAACCTTCCATCATCTTTTAAAAGTTTATATGCCTTAGAAAGCCATTTTTCCGTAAACTCAAGATAAACATCATAAGGAATATCATCCTTAAAAGAGTTATAATTTATATCAACATTGTAAGGTGGTGAGGTCACGATTAAATCCACAGAATTTGGGGGTATAAACGATGTAGTTAAGAAATCATCATGGATTATTACTATATCCCCCTTCTCAAAATAAATTTTTCCTCTTTGCAAGCTTCCCATAAAGGCAATTTAATGTTGTTTTTTACTTAAGTTACAGAAGCCTCACAAAAAAATCAAACACACTGTTTAAACCCAATTTTCTCGATCAAGCTTTTAAACTTTTTCTCATCATCTATATAAAACAAATGCCCAGGACAATTACAATCTGAACTGCCAAACCCCTTTATCACTTTAAAGCCAAACATTAACATCTTTTTCGCAGTTTCATGCTCAAAAACACCATCCAAATAAAATACCTTTTTAATCTCCACCCCCTTGCCGTTCAAAAGATAATCAATATGCCAAAATAACTTCTTTTTCTTTGATAAATGCCTTTTTATCCTGTGCTCAAAATTTAACTCGGCAGATCCAACATAAGCATAATAGCCAGAGTTAAACCTCACAACGCCCAATCTCCCAATGGCTTTATCAACTTCCCTCTTAACAAAAATCAACAAAATATATATCATACCTCGCCCCCAATACATTCCCCATCTTTGAAATATCCACAATAATTACAATGCTCTTTGAACTCTGAAGAAATTGAAACACCCGAATCTAAATCCATCTTTTTTATATCTGCGATAAACCCCCGGATTTTACTCTCAACCTCCTTCAGCGTCTCATGAGTATGAACGATTTCAATGGGTGAATCGGGAAACTTCGTGAACAAAATGTAAGAACGAAAAACTTTCTGCTCGGGATAAAGTTTGCTCAAAAGATAAGAATATACGCTAAGTTGAATCTCATATTCTTTTTCCCTCACATTGATATCAGCAAAGCTAATATCATCTGTTTTGAAATCAACTATTTCCCATTCACCATTCACCTTGTATAATCTATCAATCCTTCCAATTAGATACACATCTTCAAATTTCATAGTTATCCCATATTCCGTATGATATTCCTCAGCAGAAAAAACCCTTTTCCCAAATTCTGAAGTTAAAACTCTTTTAATCTCACCAATAATATAATCAAAAAGAACTTTCGCTTTTTTCTCGTTTGAAATCCCATTCTCCCGAATTACAAACCAAGCAAGCTCACCAAGTTTCTCCTCATCAAGCTCACCTCTCCATCTTTCAAGAATCTGATGAACAATTCTACCCTTAACAGTCCCAACAATTTCATCCTTAAAATCATCTTCATAAGGCACTGAAGCTATATCTTCAAAATCTTCCTCAAGGATAAACTCTTTCCTCGGCTCTGGAAGTCCAAGCCGAAACTTCAAATAAAATTTCATCGGACAAAGCGAAAAGGTTTGCAACTGCGTAGCTGCGAAAAATTCACCGTAAGGTTTGGATTCAAGCGGTTCAATAAAAATCTTCCCCTCGTCAATATCAACATCAACCGAACTTTTAACAAAACCAACAGCAGGTTCAGTGAAATCATGAGTATGCCTATAAACTTTAACCCTTACAGTGTGATCCAGTTCCCCTTTATCTTTAAATGTTATCCTTGTAGGAATTTCAACCTCAGGGATGTAGTCAATTTTATCCCTTATCTCAAGAGCGCTCAAAACCCAGTCAAGATATGTATTCTCACCCTTATCGCCGTAAGTTCCAGAAATTATCAAGATATCCCTCGCCCTTGTCATCGCAACATACAAAACTCTTTTCTCCTC